>JAYGCB010000090.1:0-1660 GCA_046583565.1 Candidatus Nitrosopelagicus sp.
CCAGTTACAACTACTATGTCACCTGAAAAACTTTCTTACGTTGCGATGAAATTCAAAAAGATGTGTGCAGATATTATTCAATTAAAGAAAAAATATAATTTCAAAGTTGTAGTTGGCGGAAATGGTGCGTGGGAACTTGCAAAGTCAGATAGAATGAGAATTCATGGTATTGACACCGTAGTTGTTGGTGAAGCAGATGAACTTGCTTTGGATTTGTTCCATGACTTGGAAAAAGGAGATGCCCCAGAATTAATGCATTGCTTTGTAAGGAACATACAAAATATTCCAGAGATTACGCAGCCTACTGTAAATTCCTTGATAGAAGCAATGAGAGGATGCGGAAGAGGTTGTGACTTTTGTGATGTTAACAAAAGATCCAAAAAGGATCTTCCTATTGACAGACTACAGCGTGAAGCAAAGATAAACCTTGATTATGGTTTTGATTCAGTTTGGTTGCACTCTGACGAAATGCTGCTGTATGGTTGTGATAATCGTGATTTCCAGCCAAACTATGATGCTATTACATCGCTATGGAGGGGACTTAAGGATCTTGGTGCAAATTTTGTTGGAACTACACATATGACATTTTCTGCCGTTGCTGCTGATCCAAAGCTGATACATGACATTTCAGAAATTAATGACATGCACAAGAATGGAAGATGGATATCAACAAACCTAGGAATTGAAACAGTTTCTCCTAGCTTGGTAAAAAAACATTTGGGAATAAAGGCAAAACCATTTTCACCAGAAGAGTGGGGATGGGTAGTAAGAGAAGGTGCAAAAATACTTAACAAAAATCATTGGTTTCCAGCAGCTACTATAATCATTGGTTGGCCGGATGAAACTCCAGATGATGTACAATATACTATTGACATGATGAGTGATTTTAGAGCATTTGATTTTAGGGGATTAGTAGCTCCATTACTCTACCAAGACTTTAGTGAGAAAAATTCCATGCACTTTGGAAACCTGAATGAGGCACAATTTACATTGTTTTGGAAATGTTGGGAAAATAACCTTCGTGTTATTAATGATATCATACCAATTATTCTTAGAAACAAGACGTATGGACCCCCAATGAAAATTTTCATGTATGGTTTGATTAAGGTTGGAACATGGGCAATAATGAGATATTTGCGTGGATTGTGTAAGGACCTGTTTAATGGAAGAATGCCTGATGAGATTATTGAAAAATATGCAAGAAGTAGATCCGTTACTGCTCCTGCTTACACAAAATAAAAAATTAGATCTTCTCAGCGTCACGTATTGTTTCTGATAAGATATGAACGGTCATAGCAACAAATTATTTTAATATTATAATGTGTTTTTAGAAATATGGGACAGTTATGTAAATACCGATGCATGTGTGGTAATGAAATTACCTATGAAGTTCCACTTGGAGAAGATACATACAATTTTGGGCAAAAACTTCCTTGTGGTCAATGTGGTCAAACAGGAAATATGCAGTTCGCAGGAAATGCATGAGTTACTGTAACAGACTATAATTTTTCTATTGCTGCATCAGCTATAGTGTTTCTTTTTGGAGACATGATTACAAAATAGGTTTTATCGGATCTTTCTATGGATTCAACCTTTTTGTAAGATTTAGTGTTCACATCAAATTCCAAAATTCCATTTTCTAACGTGCCCTTTGTGTAAA
>JAYGCB010000015.1:0-6459 GCA_046583565.1 Candidatus Nitrosopelagicus sp.
AAAACAATTACTGGGATATTATCTAATACTGATGTCGCAAGTGAGTTTTCCGTCATGTTAAAACTGCCTTCGCCAGCTATGTCCAAAACTGGTACATCTGGACGTGCTACCTTAGCACCAATCGATGCTGGGAAACCCCATCCCATTGTTCCAAGTCCAGTAGAGCTAAAGAATGTACCAGGTTGTATTACATCAAAGAATAAGGATGCCCACATTTGATGCTGACCAACTTCAGTGGTGACAATTGATTCTTTAGGAAGTACTTCTCTTAATTTCCTTAAAATTTTGGCTGCTGACATTTCACCTGGATGTAATTTTAGATTTTCACGCCAATAGTCCTTTACTTCATTAACATGTTTCAGCCATTTGTTATCTTCAGATTTTTTAAATGCTTTTTTGACAAGCATTTTGAGCATTACCCGTAATGATGCTTTAACATCACCTACAATGGCAACTTGTGTTGTTTGGTTCTTTCCAATTTCTGCTGGATCTACATCCATATGAATAATCTTCAAATTACGTTCAAATTCTTCAAATGTTCCAACAGAACGATCTGAAAATCTTGTTCCTATAGCTAAAACACAGTCTACTTCAGTCATAATTTTATTAGCTTCGGCATGACCATGCATTCCAATGGGACCAAGAGAGAGTGGATGGTTCTCTGGAAAGGAGCCCTTACCCTTGAATGTTGTGACAACTGGAATCATTAACATCTCAGCAATAGATTGGAGTTCTGCAAATGCTGAAGAAATTATTGTTCCACCTCCAGCTAAAATTATTGGCTTCTCTGAAGAAAGAAGCAAGTCTATAGCCCTTTCAATATTGGTGATATCCACATCAGTCCATGGATGATAACCAGGCATTTTTACTTCCTCTGGAAAAGTAATTTCTGCTTCATTTTGTTGAACATCTTTTGGAATATCAAGTAACACAGGACCTGGTCTACCAGTTTCCGCAATGTAAAATCCTTTTTTTACAATTTCAGGAATTTCTTCAGGTGTTCTTGGTTGAAATGCATATTTTACACATGGGTTTGACATTCCTATTATATCACTTTCTTGAAATGCATCACGACCAATCATTTTTACTGGAACTTGGCCAGTAACAGCAACCATTGGTGCAGAATCTGCTTGTGCTGTTGCAATTCCAGTTAACAAGTTAGTTGATCCAGGTCCTGATGTTGCAAAACAAACACCTGGTTTTCTACTAACTCTGCCAAAACCATCAGCCATATGTGCAGCAGATTGCTCATGTCTGACTAATATATGACGAATATTACTTTTGTAAAGTTCATCATACATAGGAAGATTTGCACCTCCCGGTAAGCCAAAGACTTGTTTAACGCCTTCCTTCTCCAACGCCTTCATAAGCGCTTTTCCACCATTCATAATTTCCATTTTCTCATTCATCATCTACACCATAATTTTAATCGTGTTAAAAATTTGGCTGTAAATTTACAGCTCCAGGTCAACTAGCAACAAAATACTTACAATGCTAATTGAACTGATTTTTTCCATTAGTAACTACAGAACAATAGATTCACTAATAAACATTCTTTTTTGAACAGTATTGAACAATGGTTTGGCAGAAAAAGAAGTTATCAAGGTTATTGAAAGTTTTTTCAATGTAGGTAAAACAAAAAATTTTTCTAAATTGAGAGAAATTCAGCTAAATGATTCTATGTTTTCTAGTTTTAGCGATGTCCCGCCATATAATTTAAAAAATTATTCTGATACAATTGTGCTAGAGGAATTAAGATTTTCAAGTATTTCAGATTATGAATATAAAATAATAGATCCAATAACCAGCATATTTGGAAATATTGCGATTGTAAAATTTAGATTAATGCAAAAAGGTATGTTAGTAGACAATAAAGCATTCACAGGTACACATATTACAATTAATGGAAGAGCAACATTTGTTTTAATCATGAAAGATGGTTGGAAAATTGTGCATTTCCATCTTGATAAAACTTTTGAATGATTTTCGCTAAAAATTATTTCTGTGCTTTAGGTGATTTGGGCTTTGGCTCACAAAGTTTTTTGTATAAATTGTAAGCATCGTTAACATTAGAATTACCATGTACTATAGAGCGAACAGCTCGGATCATAGGTACAGGATTATCAGATTGCCAGATGTTTCGTCCCATATCAACACCCACAGCGCCACTTTTAATCGAATTATATGCTAATTCAAGTGCATCGCGTTCTGGTATTTTTTTACCACCGGCGATAATAATTGGTACCGGGCATGACTCTACAACTTTTTCAAAATTCTTGCAATAATATGTTTTCACAATGTGGGCTCCCTGCTCAGCGGCAATTCTGCATGCAAGAGACAGATAGCGTTCATCCTTTTGTCCTATTTCTTTACCAACAGCTGTAACAGCTAAAACTGGAATTCCAAATTCCTCGGCTTCACTAACTAGTTTTCCAAGATTTACAATTGTCTGTTTTTCATATTTAGATCCAACAAAAATAGACATAGCTAAAGCACAAGCATTAAGTCTGATAGCATCTTTCATGCTAACAGTAATTTCTTCGTTTGATAAATCAGCGCCTATAATACTAGAACCTCCAGATACTCGTAAAACAATTGGAGTTGGAAATTTTGGATTAACAGAAGTTCGTTGCACACCCCTTGTTAACATCAATGAATCACAATACTTGAGTAATGGCGATATCGCTTTTCTGGGCACCTCCAGTTTTTCTGTTGGACCAAGAAAATATCCATGATCAACCGCTAACATTAGTGCCCGATTATCAGTTGGTTTGATAATCTGAGCAATTCTATTTTGTAAACCCCAATCCATTTTTACTTCGATTTGTGAATAAGTAATTTACCTTTCATAAGCCTTTCTTAATTATTTATGATAATTTTCATTGCATTCTGACCTGATCTTGCATGTTCAAAGGCTTTCTGACATTCATCTAATTGATATTTGTGAGTGATTAACTGTTTAACATTGATTTTTTTGTTTGATATTTTCTCAAGCGCCTCCTTTGTATCAAAGTCTGATGCAGCGTAGGTACTGACAATAGTGATTTCCTTTGAATAAATAATACTCATATCAAGGTCAATCATTGCCCCCTTACTTGGTACACCAAACATAACAATTGTACCACCTTTTCTAACAAAATTAACAGCGTCTTGTAATGCCTTCAAACTACCAGTAGCCACAATAACAACATCAACACCTTGATTATCTGTTTCAGATTTTATTTGCGCTAATGCATTAGGATCATCAGAGCGAATTGTTATTGTTTCAAATTTTTTTGCAAAACCTAAGCGAAAATCATTCAAGTCTAAACAAAACACTTTCCTGAACTCAAAAAACTTGGCAAGCATGGCATGCATAATTCCAGTTGGACCCACACCTAGTATAACTGCAGAATCACCTTTTTGATGTTCAAACTTGTTCCAAGCTCTAATACAGCATGCAAGTGGTTCAATCATAGCCGCCTCTTCAAATGAAATGTTATCAGGAATCTTCAATACACCGCCATGGTTTATGTTCCACTCCGGAACTACATATTCATCCGCTAAACCACATGGTTCGAGATTTGAAGTATAATATTTTTTACACATAGTTTCATTCCCACGGCTGCACTCATGACAATCATCGGAGTAACATGCGACGTGGTGATGAGTAAACACACGATCACCAACATTGAAATTTGATACATCTGAACCAATTTGAGTAACTATTCCAGCAGGTTCATGCCCTAGTCTCATAGAAGGCTGACCATATTTTCCAAATACTTTTTCAACATCTGAGCCACAAATCCCACACGCTTGCATCTTAACAAGAATGTCATATGAGCCTAGAGGTGGTTTTTCCATAGTTATTATTTCAATTATCGAATTACTTTTTACTACTGCAGCCTTCATGTGATTTTCACCAATAAAACATAATATCTTGGTGTAACATATAATTTGAGATCTTGAGAAGCCCATTACTCATTATTATTGTGGTGAGTGCTTTGATGTTGTCACTAATTGTCTTGCCATCTCAATCTGCCTTTGGCTGGGGCGGAGGTGGTGGTGGTGGCGGAAGTGGCGGAGGCGGTATGACACCAAAAAGTTCAGCTACAACTATCTTTTTTCCTTACACTATCGCAGCTTCAGATGGGCAAATTTTTGTGGTTGTTCCCGGTGATAGTAAAGTAAAAGGATACCAATATTCATCGCCTGGAATAATATACGACAGAAACGGTAATCTAGTTACAGAATTTGGTTCACTGGGAGCTAAGGATGGCCAATTTCAAAAACCAAAAGGAATTGATGTGTCAGAAGATAAAATTTTTGTAGCTGACTCTTCTAATTATCGTATTCAGGTTTTTGACCTTGATGGTAATTTTTTGTTCAAGTTCGGCTCCAAAGGTAAATTAGATGGACAGTTTGATTGCCCACAAGACATAAAATTTTACAAAAATCAAATTTATGTTGTAGACTCTGACAACCACCGTATTCAAATTTTTGATATTGATGGTAATTTTATTTCCAAATTTGGCTCTGAAGGTAAGGGAGATGGCGAGCTAAAAAAGCCATATAAATTTGATATATACGATGATAAAATTTTCATAGTTGAACCATTTGTAAGCAGGGTTCAGGTTTTTGACCTTGCTGGTAATTTTTTATTCAATTTTGGATCTGAAGGTAGTGATAATGGGGAATTAAAATATCCACAAGATATTGTAGTTTGGAAGGAAAAAATTTTTGTTACGGATTTAGGAAATAATCGTGTTCAGATATTTGATATTGATGGAAATTTTGTAACTATGCTTAGCTCTAATGTGATACATGAAAAATTTGAGCGTCCACATAGCATAGCAATTTCAGATAATAAAATCTTCGTTGCAGATAGTCCAGTTTATCATGTGCAGATCTTCGAAGCTTCCGATACGCTAGGTCAAAAAAATGTTCAGCCTGAAGAAACTTCCATACCAGACTGGATTAAAAATAATGCGGGTTGGTGGGCCGAAGATCAAATAGGCGATTCTGATTTTGTAAAGGGAATTGAATACATGATTCAAAAGGGAATAATTAAAATTGAAAAAGTACAAACTACTGTTGAATCATCAGACAGTATTCCACCATGGATTAAAAATAATGCTGGATGGTGGTCAAAAGGACTCATATCAGATAATGAATTTATCAAAGGAATTGAGTATCTGGTAAAATCAAAAATAATCAAAGTTTAGAATACATAAATTAATGCAAAATTATTTGATGTACAGAAATGATAGGATTTGGCACACTAGTTATACTTGGAGTAGTAATAGGCTCAGTTAGTGTTTCAATGTTTTTGTTTATAGATAATTTGATTATCGACGTAACTTCAGAATCAGGAGAACCTGTACAAGTTGGCGGTGTAGAATTTGACGTACAATTTGTTTCATATTATGAAATTTTAGAAAAAAAAAGCGAATACCTTGAATTTGAAAAAGACTTGATAATAAAAGGTATTTCAACAAGCGAAACACCTGATGGAATTTATTTTCAAATTCAGATTACTGCTCATAATGTGGGTACTGAAACAGTAAGAATTACGGGAGGTCAGTTTCATCTTCTTGACTCTTATAATACAAAATATGATGCAGTGTTTATTGGATATGGAGATAATGAATTATCATTAATAGATCTTGAACCAAACAATTCTGTTACTGTTACAACACAATTTGATATTCCGTATGATGATCAAATGAAATACAGTGTAGGTATTATTCCTGACAGATATGGTCTTCAAGAATCTCAAGAAAGAGGCTTTATTTGTGTAAAAAACTGTCAGAATTAATAATTGTTCATTTACTATAAATCAGAAAGTAAACCGGCAATAAAATCTTCATATTCATGATCTGAGAACGTAATTATTTCTATTTTATTTTTTGCCAAATCAAGCTTTTTTGGCTCAATTACTCCTTTATCAACTTCAATAGCAACCGTCAATGTATCTAAATGGTAACATTCATTGTTAAAATAATATCCAGGACAAGAACAGAAATCTAAGTATGGATCTAACCAATATTCTTTTTCCGTTCCCACAACTGTCCAAATCTTTCTATTACTTGGTTCAAAAATATGCAGTTTAATACGTTTTTCAGATAAAACGGAATTTATCTTTTCAAATTGTAAACTCACAAGGATTTAATTAAATTGGATGATTATATTTTTAATGGTTCAAACCAGATTAGTTAACAATTATCCAGCTCTCATAATTGAAGGTAAGGAAAAAAATTTAGTTATAACAGATTTACACCTAGGATTTGAAGGTAATTTATCACAAAATAACATATTTTTAGGAAAAAACACAACAGTAAACGAATCAATAAAAGAAGTTGAAAAAATTCTGGTTAAAACAAAACCTGATACGTTAATTCTTCTTGGCGATATAAAATCTGGAATAAAATCTATAACGAAAACAGAATGGAATGATGTGCCAGTTTTTTTAGAAAAAAT
>JAYGCB010000069.1:0-2254 GCA_046583565.1 Candidatus Nitrosopelagicus sp.
GATCAAAGATCATAGGGTGACCAATCCTCCCGCACAAACTTGATAAACGTCGACATCCAACTCGACTTCGACCTTTGGTATCATTACATCCGCTGTAGTTGTTACATCCGTTGTATTACCTGTGATTTGACTTCTACTAGACAGACGACCTGAATTATCCAAATCGACTCTCTGTCAAAGAACACAAATCGTAACACAGTGTTATACTGGTGAAGATCACCGTAGGCCCAGGTTCATTGCGGGCTTACGTTTTCATTTAACGGATGGGGCCGACATGGATCCTCTTCTTTCAGCCATTCTCGTCACACTCATCATTTTTGCCCTGGCAACAATGTGGCGACCTCCGATTGCAATCGCGGCCATTTGTTGCATCTACGGCTTTGAGCAATGAACTCACCTTGAAATGAAATACTCTCTACACCAAGAGCCTTCAATTCTTTTATTCGTGATTTTACCTGTGCTCTAGTTCCCTTTGGATAAACCCAGATGTCAGAATATGGAGGTTCAGTTATTTTACTAAGTTTAACGAAAGACTGTTTCATCTGTTACGGCAATGTTTGCAATTGCTTCTTTAATTGATTTGGTTGAAACCTTACCTGCATTAATAATTTTTACACCTCTTTTGAAATCCTTCTCAAGCCCCTTTGGTATACCAGAATTTTTTAGATTATTCTTCAAAATGTCTCGCAAAAATAATTTTACATCATCATGTTTTCGTTTCTGTAAGGATTGCATTTTACCTTCCTCGTTAATCCACATAAGCTGGCTTTTTTTTAGGTTTGCAGCAATGAATTTTTCACAATGTTCTTTACTAGATATTTCTGGTCCGCTTCGAACTAAGCTATTTTCAATTTTTTTTGCATGCAGTAAGAAAATCAACGCCGCATTTTCTTTTTCGTCCTTTACTGACGAATTTCTTAAAACCGCAAATCCACCTAACTCTAATTGAGTTTTTAGTGCATTTGACGCACGTTTTATTTGACCCCAAATAATATCATCACTTCTATCCTTAAACCTGAATTGCACTACAACGATTTTATCATTATTTTTCATAATACGCTTAGAAACAGGCTTTTTAAAAAATTTCTTAGAGGGTTTTTTCAAAAATGCTCTACTAGCTAAAACAAACTTTCCTAAATTATCCATCGAAATTGCAGTTCCAAGATTTCTGTTATTATCAACTGGGTCAATGATCACAACAGGCGAATCAAATTTTTTTGTAGATTTTCCAACAACTTGTCCTTTCTTCAACTCTGAGATTTTCTTTAGTGTTTTTTCAAAGCTACCAAAGTAGGAAATTAGTACCTCTGAGACATACCCACTAAAACCCTCTTTTGCTATTTCAGCACCGTAAACATCAATGTGATGAAAAAACTTCTTGAGAATTCTCACCTCTCCCTTCAACGAGCTAGATAATTTTTGTGACATGAATTTTGTATGATATATGGATCTGTCTGTAGCGCTTTGCCATTCTCCTTTGTTTACATCATAACATGGAACAATGTTTACTCTAGTTCCGTCAATAATTGCCTCTACAAATGGATGCTCTGCGTGTCTAGTGTATGGCTTGTATTTCTTTAAAGATTGAAAACCTATCTTTGTTCCAATATTTCTAAAATCCTTTTCAGATGTTTTTTTGTTGAATTTAACAAATATGTCAATGTCAGCTTTTCCCGGTAACCATGTACCTTTAGCATATGAGCCACCTAGCTCAAACCCAACTACTTGAGCATGTTTTTCTATACATTGACTTACTAAATCACAGGCAATTTTAGCAACACGCTGTTTTTTTTGCTGCAATTTTTTTGATGGAGTAGCCTCTTTTTTTGCGTAGCTTAAGATTGAATTCATTGCTTTCCTTTCACAACCAACAGATCTGTATAAATTGGACCATTAGGCGTAAGTTCACTTTTCTTTAATTTAATTTCTGAGACTGTTTGCTTCCCAAAATAACATGATGAAAATTTTTCTAATTTGCTTGACAGATCTTCAATCTTGTTTTTCACTCTGAATATGGTTACATGCGGCTTGAATTTTTTATCTGGACTAAAACCAAGCTGTGACAGCTTCGAACGTATCATTTCTGCAAGTTTTTCAAGTTCATTGATACCGTCAGTAACTCCAATCCAAATTACCCGCGGAGAATTTGGTTTGGGAAAAACCCCAATGCTAGCAAAAGTTATCGAAAATGCAGAAAATTCTATACTGTTTAATGCATCAGAAATTTTTCCTATCATCTCCTCCGAAACTTCTC
>JAYGCB010000070.1:0-8166 GCA_046583565.1 Candidatus Nitrosopelagicus sp.
CTGAACCAGAGCCAGTAGCTGAACCAGAGCCAGTAGCTGAACCAGAGCCAGTAGCTGAACCAGAGCCAGTAGCTGAACCAGAGCCAGTAGCTGAACCAGAGCCAGTAGCTGAACCAGAAACAGTAGCTGAACCAGAAACAGTAGCTGAACCAGAAACAGTAGCTGAACCAGAAACAGTAGCTGAAGAAAACTCGCATCTATTTGC
Source organism: Candidatus Nitrosopelagicus sp. (assembly GCA_046583565.1). Lineage (GTDB taxonomy): Archaea > Thermoproteota > Nitrososphaeria > Nitrososphaerales > Nitrosopumilaceae > Nitrosopelagicus. Next base: position 206 of record JAYGCB010000070.1, read on the forward strand.
AGTAAGAACAACCGGGGGTCAGGAAAAAATTGTTATGAGAATGTTAGAGGCAAGAATGAAAATGGATAAAATCGATGTGCAATCAGTACTTTTGCTAGACGACTTAAAAGGATATGTTGTTGTTGAGGCGGAAAATGTATCTGCCATGTTTAATGCAATTCAGGGACTCCGACATGTACGTGGTCAATTAAGAGGAGAATTAACATACGATGAGATTGAAAAATATCTAGTCAAGAAATCTACTGTGTCAGAACTTGCAGTTGAAAACATTGTTGAAATAATAGGTGGACCGTTCAAGGGTATGAAAGCTACTGTTACAAGAATTGATCATGATAAAGAAGAAGCTACTGTTGTTTTGTTAGATGCGTCTTATGAGCTACCAGTTACTGTTGATGCTAATTATCTTAAATTAACTCATCAGAGTAACAATTAAATTTTCAAAATTAGATTTGTTGGATTATGGGAGATAAACAGAATATTTCAGCAATTGTAACTGGTGGCGAAGCATCTGCAGGACCACCCTTGGGATCATCATTGGGTCCAATAGGTGTGAATGTTATGCAGGTCATTAAAGCTATTAATGAAAAAACTAGTGAATTTAAAGGGATGAAGATTCCTGTCACTGTTTCGGTTGATTCAGATACTAAAGAATGGGAAGTTGAGGTGGGAATTCCATCAGCTTCTGCTCTTTTGTTAAAGGAGGCAAATATTCAAAAGGGTTCTGGAACATCTGGAACCGAATGGGTAGGAGAAGTTTCCATGGATTCCATTATCAAAGTGGCGAAAGTTAAATTGGAATCATCATATGCGAGCTCTGTAAAATCTGTAGCAAAGCAAATCGTTGGTACCTGTGTATCTTTAGGAATTAAAATAGAAGGAAAAACCCCAAAGGAATTTACTGCTGAGATTAATGAAGGTAAATGGGATAGTAAAATTAACTAGATTTTTTAATATTTTTTGTTAGATAGTCTGGATCTTTGTCGGTTTTTTGTAATTCTACAAAAGTTTCAGTGTTCTGTATACCATCAATTTTTCCTATTTTGTCCATAACAACAGAATGTAAGTTCTCAAGGTCTTTTGTAAAAATTCTTAAAATGATATCAAATCTTCCAGTAACCTCATAAAGATAAACTGTCTCAGGAATTTCTAAGAGTTTTTTGTGAATTTGTTCTTTAAGTTTAGGATCACGGTTTATGCCAACTGATGTTTTAACATTAATTCCTAGCAAAGACTCGTCAATTTCTATAGTAAATTTCTTAATCAACTTCTTTCTCACAAGTCGTTTTATCCTACTATACAACACTGATGCGTTGATTCCGAGTTTTTTTGAAAGTATGGGAACTGAAATATTTCCATTTTTAGTTAATTCAAATAGAATTTTCATATCCAGTTCATCAAATCTTTCCAATGATGAAAAACCAAGTCATTATCTAATAAATATAGATTTTATTAATATTGAACGTGCTAATTTCAATCAATGTGACGAAAAACAGAAAATATTCTACGATGTAAGAGTTTTAAATTTGTCATCTCTAAACGATTTTAAGTAGGACTTTGAAAAAAAAATCGATATGGTTAGAGAAGAACAACTTCTTGAGGTAATAAAAAAATCCAAAGAAAGTGATAAGGAACGTAAATTCAATCAATCTGTAGAGATGATAATGGTATTCAGAGATATTGATGTAAAAAAAGGATTTGCCATAAATGAGATAATTCAATTACCCAGAAAAATGTCAAAGCCAGCATCAGTATGTGTTATGGCATCCGGAGATATTGGCATTAAAGCAAAAAATGCTAATGCTGATCAAGTAATAAGCGAAGATGAATTGACAAAATTGGGTACGGATAAAAGAAAATCAAGGAAAGTAATCAACAAACATGATTTCTTTTTAGCGGATACTAAACTTATGCCAGTTGTTGGTAAGACATTGGGTCAGCTTTTAGGACCCAGAGGTAAAATGCCAACACCTCTACCATTCAATGCTTCAATTGAATCATTTTTGGATCGATTCAGATCATCTATCAGAGTTAAGACAAAAGGCTCATTATCTTTGTCGTGTAAGATCGGAGAAGAAAGTATGGAGGATGCTGATATTGCAGCAAATGCAAATACTGTTGCAACAACAATTGAAAAAAAATTGCCAAACGGTGAAAAAAACATTAAAAAAATCATGTTTAAAACAACTATGGGAAAGGCGATTAAGGTAGAACAGGCGAAAAAATAAAATGCACGAGAACAGAACTGAATACCCAAAAAAAAAGGCGCAAATGTACCAACTTCTCCAGGATTTGCCAAAAAAATATAATGTGACAGCCCTTGTACGGATGGAAAAAGTACGAGGATCTCAGCTGTTACCATTAAGGAAAAAACTTCAAAATGAAGTGAAAATTGTTAGCATTAAAGATAAAATTGCGCGAAAAGCCTTTGAAAAACTGGACATTCCTGGTATTAAAAAACTAAAGGAAAAACTCACTGGTCAGTGTCTTTTTATGTTTACAAATATGTCTCCGTTTAAGCTAAATGTTTTACTTGGTAAAAACAAAATAATGCTTGCAGCTAGAGGCGGTGATATAGCAAGCGTAGATGTGGTAGTACCACCGAAGAACACGGGAATAGCTCCGGGTCCAATGCTAACTGAATTCAAGGAAAATAAGATACCTACTAAAATTGACCAAGGAACAATTTGGATTCTCAAAGAAACAACTCCAGTTAAAAAAGGAGAAGTGGTATCTACTAGATTAGCAGCATTACTTGGAAAATTAGACATTAAACCAATCGAAGCTGGAATAGTTTTAAACTCTGCATTATCCGAATCTGTTCTATTTACTGAGGAAGAACTTATTGTAGATGTTGAAAAATTCAGAGAGAAGTTAATTCAGGCTGCTCAAGAAGCAAAATCATTATCAATTGAAATTGCATACATCACACCTGACAATGCTGAACAATTAATTTCAAAAGCAGCGCAATCTGCACGCTCACTTTCAATCGAGTCTGGTTTTCTTACCGATGAAACAAAAGAGCAGATACTTCAAAAGGCTCATTCACAAGCACAAAATGTCTCATCTAAATTACCTGCAGAGGCAACAACTGGTGATGCTCCTGCTGAGAAAGCGGATGCAGAACCAAAAGCTGATTCTCCTGCTGAGAAACCGGATGCAGAACCAGCAAAGGCTGACGCCCCTGCTGACAAACCTGATGCAGAACCAGCAAAAGCTGATGCTCCTGCTGACAAACCTGATGCAGAATAGAATTCTCTAAGAAATCTTAACTGATTTTATTTTCTCAATAAAATCTGCAGCCTGAAATGAGCTGCGGACAAACGGACCTACCACAACGTGTAGAAAACCCATTTCTTCGAAAATTTTCTGGTATGATGCAAATTTTTCTGGATGAACATATTCAACCACAGGCAGGTGGTTTAATGATGGCTGTAGATACTGGCCAGCAGTAATAACATCCACATTGGCTGACTTCAGATCAGATGCCGTTTGAATAACTTCTTCTTTGGTTTCTCCATGACCAACCATGAATGAAGATTTTGTGTATATTTTGGGGTTAATTTCCTTGATTTTCTTTAAAACAGAAAGTGACTGATCATAGGTAGCCCTAGAATCTCGAACTTTTGAAGACAGCCTCCGCACAGTTTCAATGTTATGGCTTACCACTTCCGGTTCGGATTCTATTATTTTTTTAATAGAATCTGAATCATAGTTGAAGTCCGGAATTAGCGGCTCGACAATTGTGTTGGGACAAGATAACTTTACAGATTTTATGGTTTTGGCAAAATGAGCGGCGCCGCCATCTTCCAGGTCATCCCTGCAGACAGAAGTGATAACGATATAGCGGAGGTTCCATTGTTTAATTGCCTCCGCAACCCGCTTTGGCTCATCAGGGTCAAGTGGGGCTGGTCTTCCGCTGCTTACATCACAAAATCTGCATACCCTGGTGCACATGTTTCCCATGATCATAATTGTGGCAGTTCCAGACTCCCAACACTTTGAAACATTGGGACACGAAGATTCTTCACAGACAGTGTTAAGGTTGTAGGTACGGAGTGTCTTTTTAACTCTAAGATAATCTTCGCCAGATGGTATCTTAATTTTCAGCCAGTCAGGCTTTCGTAAAACTTGCACCAATTAAATGGAAATATAATATCTAATAATGCTTTATAATATGATGCAAACGCCATTTTACGATCAGCATGTCTCTAGTGGTGCAAAGATTCTTGACTTTCATGGATGGGAAATGCCGTTACAATATTCAGGTATTATTGATGAACACAAAAATGCCAGATCAAATGCTGGACTGTTTGATGTTTCGCACATGGGCAGATTCAAAATTACTGGCACTAGTGCTGAAAACTGTCTACAAAACCTGCTAACTAATAATGTCTCAAAAATTGGTGATCTGCAAGCCATTTACTCTCCAATGTGTTCAGAAAGTGGTGGAATTTTAGACGATGTTATAGCTTACAGGATTAACAAAGATGATTTCCTCATGGTGGTAAATTCTTCAAATATAGAAAAGGACTTTGCTTGGATCGCTAGCCATAACCAATCTGCCCATGTTGAAAACATCACTGATCAAATGGCACTGCTTGCGCTGCAGGGTCCCGCATCTGAAGAAGTTTTGAAAGCAGCTGGGCTAGACCTTAGCGAATTAAAGCGATTTCATCTCATAACAACAAAGCTGTTTGATGTTGACTGTCTGTTAGCCCGAACCGGATATACGGGTGAGGATGGGTTTGAGATTTTCTTTTCTTCTTCGCATACTGAGATATGGGACAAATTGCTCGAAATAGGCACAAATTTTGGCATAAAACCGGTAGGGCTGGGCGCCAGAGACACGCTTCGACTTGAGGCGGGTCTGATGCTATATGGAAATGACATTGATGAGAAAACAACGCCCTTGGAGGCTCCGCTGAGTTGGACTGTAAAATTTGATTGTGACTTCATAGGCAAGTCAGCCCTAGAAAAACAGCAGGTCAAACGAAAACTTGTAGGGTTTGAAATTTTAGGTACAAATAGAATTGCTAGGAAGGATAACGCGGTTCTGGTTGATGAGCTTAAAGTGGGGATTGTGACAAGCGGTAGTTTTTCACCTACACTGTCAAAATCAATAGGATTTTGTTTTGTTCCGATCAGTGTCTCCGATGAACAAACAATTCAGATCGAGATCGGAAACAAGCCTTATGATGCAAAAGTAACCGGGACTCGCTTCTACAAACGAGGGTAGGATTTTTTACTTGAAACAATTGTAGGTTTTCTATGTCAGAAATTCAATTTACAAAAGAGCATGAATGGATCTTAATGAAAGATAACATTGGGCTTGTTGGAATTACGGATTTTGCTCAAAAGCAATTAGGTGATATTGTTTCCGTGGAATTGCCAAGCGTTGGCAATGAATACAAGCAAAATGATGCAATGGCAATTATAGATTCGGTGAAGGCGTCTTCTGATATCTATTGTCCGATAGATGGTAAAGTCGTTGCCGTAAATGAAGAGTTACTTCAAAGTCCTGAATTGATAAACAAATCACCATTTGAATCAGGCTGGATTGTAAAACTAGAACCGTCTAACATATCACAATTAGAAAATTTGATGACTGAAGAACAGTATAAAAAATTCGTCGGGGAAGATTGAGACATGGACTACGTTCCAATCACCAATAAAGACCAAAAAGAAATGCTGGCAAAGATAGGAATCAATTCTATTGACGATTTGGTTGGTGATGTAAAGCTGCGGTGTGGCAAACTTAACTTGCCACCGCCCATGAGTGAGATGGAACTTGTACAGCATGTAACTGCTCTGTCTGAGAAAAATAAAATTCCAAGATACTTTGTTGGTGGAGGTTCCTACAATCATTATTCGCCTGCAGTAATTGACCATATGGTTTTGAGGGGGGAATTTCTAACTGCATACACTCCATACCAACCAGAGGTTAGCCAAGGCACACTCCAATCCATCTATGAATTTCAATCATACATCTGCCTTTTGACCGGAATGGATGTATCCAACGCATCACTTTATGACGGTGCTTCAGCCTTGGCGGAGGCAGCGCTGCTGTCATCTTCCCACCTTAGAAGAAATCACGTTTTTGTGTCTAAAGGCTTGAATCCAAGGTATCTTCAGGTGTTGAAGACGTATTGTGAAGGTGCAGAAATCGAAATTAGTGACAAAATTGATGAGAAAACTGCATGTGTGATTGCACAGTATCCAGATTTTTTTGGAAATATTGAAGACTTGCAGACACTTGCTGATGAGGCAAAAAAAGCAGGTGCGTTGTTTGTAACTTGTATAACAGAACTCACATCGTTGGCAATACTAAAGCCGCCTGCAAACTTTGGTTCTGACATTGTAGTTGGGGAAGGACAATCTCTTGGCATACCAATCAGTTACGGAGGACCATACCTTGGATTTATAGCAGTAAAGCAGGATTTATTAAAAAAACTTCCAGGTCGAATTGTTGGATTAACTACTGATGATAAAGGAAACGAAGGGTTTGTTCTCACATTCAGAGCAAGGGAACAGGACATCAGGAGAGGAAGAGCTACAAGTAACATCACTACAAACCAAGCGCTACTTGCTCTAAGTGCTACCATTTACCTGGCAGCGATGGGAAAGGATGGACTGATTAATGTTGCCAAAGCTTCGTATAAGCAAGCTCACATTCTGCATGAAAAATTAAAAGAAGTTGGTTTTGAATCATTAAATGACAAACCGTTTTACAATGAATTTGTGGTAAAGGCTACAAAGCCGTCAGAAGAAATCCTGTCATCTCTGTTAAAAAAAAATATTCTTGGCGGAATAAACTTGGGCGAAAACAAACTGCTTGTTTGCTGCACTGAAAACAATTTAGCCCAAGATATTGAAGATTATGTTTCAACGGTGAATGGATAAAATGAAGCTCATATTTGATTACGACGAGAATGTTACCGGTCATGTACCTGATGAAACAACTAGTTTAGATCTACCAAAACACCTGATGCGAAGTGACCTGCCACTCCCCAATGTAAATGAAGTAGATGTAGTCAGGCATTATACAGACTTGTCCCGAAAAAATTTTGGTATAGATCTTGGTATTTACCCACTTGGGTCCTGCACTATGAAGTACAATCCTAAAGTTAATGAAAATTTGGCAAGACTGAACGGATTTAGTCAGCTTCACCCTATGGTTCCGGCATCTTTTTCCCAAGGCTCGCTAGAATTGATTTGGAAATTACAGCAGCATCTAAAGGAAATAACAGGAATGGACGAGATAACATTACAGCCAGCTGCTGGGTCTCAGTGCGAATTGCTTGGGCTTATGATGACAAAGAAGTATTTCAAGGATAAGAATGAGGAAAGAAAAAAGGTAATCATCCCTGATTACTCTCATGGAACCAATCCTGCGACAAGTTCGATGTGTAAGTTTCAAACTGTAACAGTTCAGTCAGATCCACGAGGCAATATACCTCTGAATAAGTTCCGAGAGGTCTTGGATTCTGATGTTGCAGTAGTCATGATAACTAATCCCAATACTTTGGGATTGTTTGAAGAAAATCTTTCTGAAATAAGTGATCTTGCTAGATCAAATGGAACTTTGCTGTATTGTGATGGAGCTAACATGAATGCATTGCTTGGAATTAGTAAACCAGGAGAGCAGGGTTTTGATATGGTTCATCTAAATCTGCACAAAACTTTTTCGACTCCCCATGGTGGTGGCGGACCCGGTGGCGGTGCATTATGTGTTAAGTCTTTTTTGGCGGACTACTTACCGGTTCCACGAATAGTTAAAGAAAGTGATGAAAAGTTTTCCATGGATTATGACAAGAAAAAATCTGTAGGCAAGGTTCATTCTTTTTACGGAAACTTTGGAATGTTACTCAGAGCTTACTCGTACATTATGTCATGGGGTTCCAATATTAGTAGAGTTTCCAAAAACGCATTGCTCAATGCAAATTATCTTCAAAGCTTACTGA
>JAYGCB010000111.1:0-4472 GCA_046583565.1 Candidatus Nitrosopelagicus sp.
TGATCCCAAGAAAAATTGCCGTCAACCTCACATTTTTTACAAATCATAGCGCTCCCCGACGGAGATTATTTTTTGATTGATTTGACCATTTCTGTGAATTTTTTTAAACCGTTGGTTTGCTCCAACAACGTTCCAATCACCAGACCATCCGCTCCAGCTTTGATGAGTGATTTTGCGATTTTCGCAGCTTTGATGCCACCGCCAACTATGATAAAGCCGTCAAAGACTTTTCTTACTGTCGCGACCATTTCTGGAGTAACGCTCTGCTTCGCGCCTGAACCTGCTTCAAGATAGACAAATCTCATGCCTAGATATTGGGCAGCCATAGCATAAGCAGCTGCGATTTTCGGCTTATCAAATGGTATTCCCCTCACATTTCCGAAAAACCAAGCTGATGTACCCTCACCAATAACCAAATATGCAGTTGGAAGAGCCTCAAGACCAAACTTCCTAACTAGTGGTGCCCCAAGCGCTTGAGCCTGGGTAATGTAGTATGGGTTTTCTGAGTTCATCAATGAGGTAAACAGAATTGCATGTGCTTTTGGAACAACCCCTGTAATGTTTCCAGGAAATAGTACGATGGGCATCTTGGTCTTTTTCCTCAAAATCCTAACAGCCTTATCCATCCCTATTTGATCAGTGGCGGAAGAGCCTCCAACTAGGATCACGGGGAAAAGATTCTTCATGCTTTTAGAAGCCTTGAAAAGCTCTTTTGCTGTCTTTTCGGCGTTGGATGTAGAACTAAGATTTTCAGAGTCTACTAGCAAAAATATTGCTGTTTTACCCCCCTTTTTACACTTTTTTAGCCTAGTTTCGACCTTATTTCGCATACCTACGGTACGGTAGTTCACACTCATTAAAACTTAATTGGAGTGTTGGTATACAGTTTTGTATAGCTATGAGTGAGTATAAAGAATCCAAATTTAATGAAATTATTCATAAAATTATAGAAAAATCGTTGTTTACAGAGCGTCAAATTGAAATTATTTTAAAACAAAAGGGTACCTTGGATAGAGAGTTTGGTTGCTCCAAAGGGGCTTACTTCAGGCAGGTAGCACAATCACGAGGAAAGCTTGAAGGGTTGTACTACTCGATTATCCTGCTGGAGGCGTATGATGTGATATTTCCTAATGATGGTGATATCACAAGGCTTGTTGATGTGATTTCTAGGCTCAAAGACCTCGAGTCTGTACCCGTAAATCAGGAACAAATAATGGATACAATCGAGACTGCCGTGAGGAAAATGGCTGTATTGTGACTTGATTGTGACGTGTTTAAAGCAAAAATGTGACATTCGTGAGTAATTGTTCTTGTAAATGTAAAAAATTGTTGTCCCATTATGATATATCATTTAGGATGTAATTTCTTGTGATGTTAGTTGAAGTTCCTGATCCTAGTATACTTCTAGGAATCATCTTGGCATTTTTGGGTGGCCTGGTGACATTGTATCTGTATACAAAATTACGTCGAGTTGGTGGCATGGAAAGGTTCAACCCTTCCAACTTTGAGCGTATTGACTTCTATGAAAAGCAGTTGATTGACATGAAAATACGCATGGATGCTATGGAATTGGAAGGGGAAAGTTACACCAAACCTGATTTGGGTAAAAAAACTGAGGCGGTGTTAGAAAAACACATCAGTGATAATCAAAAGCCAAGATTTGCTGCCAAACCAGTTGCACATTCTCGTACTCCGAATATGAGTTTTGAAAACTCTGTTGAGCATGTGTTAGGATTAATCACAGGGGGACCAATGACATCACGTGATATTGAAGTGACATTTAGTGGGCGATCTCGTGAGCATGTTTCGCGGCTAATGAAAAAATTGTTTCGTGATGGTTATGTTAACAGAGATGTTGTTAGCAGGCCTTACACCTATATGATTACTGAAAAAGGTCGGGCACGAGTTGATTCTAAAGAAAATATTGTATACGCTGTTTCACAGTAAGTGATTTGAATTATTGGTGTTTTTGGGCTATTCGTATGATTTGATAAGACCATTCTCTCCCAACACGCGTACGTTGAATCTTATTTCGTGAGGCAAATCTAGCCAAATATGTAGAAACGACGCTTAGTTTTATTGGCTTGTTATATTCATCTTCATATTCCTCAAGCACGGTTGAGGACGTAAATCGGCCTGTAGGAAAGGAGTTTTCTATTATATTCCAAATTTTCCCCCCTATAGAGTCCAAATCTGGGGTGTTTTGCTCTTCTTCTATATTCATCAAATCCATTAATTCAAAGAGTTTGAGGACTTTGTCTTTGGTGACGTTGCCTTCAATATCAAACTTGAACTTGGCGCCATCGGCATCCTCCAGGTTTATTCGTATTCGCTTCTGTTTCATATCGAGATCAATGAGGATCTGCTGTTAACACTTGAATTGATCCTGCAAGTTTTGTTAACTAATAGATTTGTTAACTTTGACTGCCTAATTCACGTCTGTTTGTTTTCCTTTGTTAACAGCGTCTGGACTGGAAATACCGGGGTATGTATAATATTTGTGGCTGGACTGGAAATTAAGGTGTGATATTTGGTTATTAACAGTGTTAACTGGTTTTTTCACACCTAGAATGGAAATTTGGGTGTGTTTTGGGCGTTTCTGGTAAAATTTTAACATAAACTTAACATCTTTTTTGTTATGATACCCACACACCTTTCTTTCTACTCTTTTTGTTTTTAAAATTTTTTTTATGATACTAACAAAACATACATGAAAACATAACCAACCTAAAAAACCTCACAAGAAACAATGGTGTGTGTGGTGCGATCAGAGGGATCAGAACATGTCAACCAGAACGATCAACGTTGTTAAAATCTATCACAGGATCCATTGAAGTGTAAAGTTAAGATAAAAAATGATCTTAAAATGAGTATAACAACTTTGGACCCAGTTGATAAATTACTAGACAAAGCTGATAGCGGCCATCTAATAATTAAAAACCCAAACGTGTTACGCCACGACTATATCCCGAACAGAATACTGCATAGAAACAAACAACAGGAATTAGTAACACAATCATTAATACCGTTATATCAAAAATCAATACCGCCAAACTTACTTGTTTATGGAAAACCAGGAACCGGCAAAACACTTGTCGTAAATAAAGTGTTGAAACAAATTCAAGACAGAGTAGACAAAAATTCATATCGAATTAAAATAGCCATTACAAACGCCAAGGATCAATCTAACCTGTACAATGTTTTGGTTGACCTGGGGAGACAGTTAGGACTGAAATCAAAAAAAACACCTAACGACAAACTTTGGTTGCCAAGCACAGGCCTATCAATCAGCGAAGTCTTTAACCGCATACTTTACATCATTGAAAAAAATAAAATCAACACGGTTTTTGTCATTGACGAAATTGATCATCTTGCTAAACTTGTTGATAAAACAGGCAAGGACATACTTTACTCAATCACAAGGGCAAACCTAAAACTAAAAAACGGATCCTTATCACTTGTTGGCATTTCAAACGATGTTAGATTTAAAGAGGAATTAGATCCCCGTGTCATCAGCACTCTCAGTGAGGAGGAAATTGTTTTTCCTGCTTATGAAACAAATGAGATAAAAGAAATTTTAGAGGACAGAGTCCCTATAGCTTTTGAGGAAAACGTTGTTTCGGTCGGCGCCCTCAATTTATGTGCGTCTATGGCTTGCAGGCAACACGGTGATGCTAGAAGGGCAATTAAGTTGTTAAACGTGGCAGCAAAGACCGCAGAACTAAACCAAGCTAATTTGATAACCGACGAGCACGTTCGTTTAGCATCTCAAAGAATTGAAGTTGATAAAGAATCACAACAACTCGACGCTTTTTCTCTTCATGAAAAACTACTTGTAATCACCATCATGAAATCTCCAAACATTTCAACAGGTGATATTTATTCCGCCTACAAATCACTTTGTAAAATAATCCATCAAAACGAACTTACACAAAGACGGATAACTCAAATGCTTAGCGAGATAGAATTATCCGGACTAATTTCGGGCAGAATGATACACCAAGGAATTCATGGAAACACCAAAAAATTCAATCTTACAGTATCACCAGAATTGGTTAAAAACACCCTAAAATCTAAAGAAACATTCACAGAAATTCTATAACCACAATAACGTTATCTTCTTAACATTTTTTCTAAAACCGAAAACGTCCTTATCGCACAGACTCGATACTTTGCATATTTACCATTAAGTTTAGGCGCAGGTCCAAGATACTGCAGCTCCCGAATGTAATTTGTGATTCTCTGCTCGTTTGGCTCCAGTTTATGCGCATATCTGTTCCTAATTCTGGCCAACAACTCAACGTTTTTCTTCACATTACCCTTAATCAGACCAGATTCTGTTAATATATCCATTTTCAGATTTAACGTAAACAACGTACTATCGATTGACTTTGAAGGAATGTTGAATTTTTTCTCTAGTATATGATCAATTGTATTCTCAATATACATATGTCCAACTATGAAGAGATCAC
>JAYGCB010000059.1:0-5528 GCA_046583565.1 Candidatus Nitrosopelagicus sp.
AAATCAGAACCAGAAGCTAAATCAGAACCAGAAGCTAAATCAGAACCAGAAGCTAAATCAGAACCAGAAGCTAAATCAGAACCAGAAGCTAAATCAGAACCAGAAGCTAAATCAGAACAATGAGCACACAACAAAAAACTGACGGATTAACACCAGTTGAAGTTATTCAGATTGTTGGCAGAACTGGCATTGCTGGTGAGGTCATTCAAGTAAGAGTGAAAATATTGGATGGTAAAGACAAAGGAAGGGTAGTTACAAGAAATGTTAAAGGCTCAATACGAATGTCTGAAATTCTACTTTTAAGAGAAACAGAACGTGAAGCCAAAAAGATAAGGTAGAAAAATTTTGAGTTTGTTAGAAAAGCCATGCAGCTTTTGTGATCGTTCCGTGGTAAAGGGATCAGGAACTATGATTGCAAAAAACGATGGAACTGTACTGTGGTTTTGTTCTGCTAAATGTAAAAAAAATGCCCTTGTTCTAAAACGCGACCCAAGAAAACTAAAGTGGACAAAAAAATACGTTAAAGGCGGAATTAAAGTCAAAAAGTAAGTTGACTGAACAAACACTAATAATTGTAAAACCAGACGCTGTAAAACGAAATCTGGCAGAAGAAATTCTATCACGTTTTAAAAAGAAAGGATTTAGTGTTTCAAAGCAAAAAATGTTAAATTTTACAACAGAAATGGCTAAGCAATTTTATTCCGTACATAGCTCTAAACCATTTTTTAATGAATTGGTATCATTTATTACATCTGGGAAGGTTGTCGTTGCAATAATTGAAGGTGACAATGTCATCAATGTAACTAGGGAAATTATAGGTAAAACTAACCCTAAGGAAGCTGATGCTGGAACAATACGTGGTGATTTTGGTATCAGTATAACAGAAAACTCTATCCATGCATCTGATTCAAGCGAAAGTTTTGATAAGGAAGTGAATGTGGTATTCTAGTGATCAAAAATGCGCATTCGACAACCTATCGTGTCAGTTCTAGGACACGTTGATTCTGGAAAAACCTCATTACTTGACAAAGTACGTGGGACTGCTGTTCAAGGAAGAGAAGCTGGTGGTATAACTCAACATATAGGAGCAAGTTTTCTGCCGGTAGAAACAATACAGAAAATTTGTGGGCCACTTTACGAAAAATTGAGTAAGGTTGAACATAAAATCCCAGGCATTCTAATGATTGATACCCCCGGTCACGAAATTTTTACAAATTTGCGCTCACGGGGAGGTTCTGCTGCAGACATTGCAATTTTAGTAGTAGATGCAAATAGAGGATTTCAACCTCAAACTAACGAAAGTTTAAAAATTTTAGAAAGTCGAAAGGTGCCTTTTGTTGTAGCACTGAATAAAACTGATATGATTTCTGGTTGGAAGGATGTGCAAACACAATTTATTACAAAAACTATTGAGAAGCAAAATCCTGAAGTACAGGCCTTTCTGGATGAAAAAATTTACAATGTAGTTACTGCACTTTCTGTTTTGGGTTATCAATCAGAGGCATTTTACAGGGTTAGTGACTACAAGAAAGAGATTGCAATAGTACCCGTTAGTGCAAAAACAGGTATAGGTATACCTGAGCTATTTGCCGTTTTGGTTGGATTGACGCAACAATTTCTAAAAGAGAAATTAAATCAAGAAGAAAAATCCAACCGAGGAATTGTATTAGAAGTTAATGATGAAGTAGGTCTTGGCCCTACAGCAAATTTGATTTTAATCGACGGCCAGCTCAAAAAAGAAGATTTCATAATAGTGACAAAAAGAGATTCAGTGATTGTTACAAAACTCAAGGCATTGCTACTGCCTAAGCCTCTTGACGAAATGAGAGATCCACGTGATAAATTCAAACCAGTAGAACAGATACAGGCAGCTGCCGGTGTAAAAATAGCATCACCAGATTTAGAGGGTGTTTTGCCTGGCAGTACACTTTATGCAACAAATGACAATTCGGAGATAGAGAGTTTAAAAAATTCTATTGAAGATGAGATGCAATCTGTTTTTATTAATACGGAAACAAATGGAGTTATTATAAAATGTGATGCTATAGGATCACTTGAGGCTTTAATAGAAATGATGCGTCGTCAACAAATCCCTATTTCAAAAGCCGATATAGGACCAGTAACTCACAGAGATATTATCGATGCAATGGCAATAAAGGAAAATGATAGACACCTGGGTGTAATTTTAGCATTTAATGTAAAGGTTTTACAAGATGCTGAAACTGAATCAGATGATAATCATATCAAAGTTTTTACTGATAAAATAATCTATAGCTTAATTGATACATATACACAATGGGTAGACGATGACAAAGCGGACGAAGAAAATGCTATTTTTAAAGAACTAATCCCAATATCCAAATTCACTTTTCTGAAAGGTTTTATTTTTAGGAATAACAACCCAGCAGTGTTTGGTATTAGAGTGGATGTAGGAAAACTACGTCAAAAAATTCCTTTCATGAACAAAACTGGAAAAAAAATTGGTATTATACACCAGCTACAACATGATGGTAAAACCATAAACTCTGTTAAAACAGGACAGGAAGTTGCATGTTCTGTCCAAAATGTGACTGTGGGTAGACAAGTAGTTGAAGAGGATGTTTTCTATACGTTACCTTCTTCTTCAGATGCAAAGCAGTTACTAAAGCGGTTTATGCAGAAATTAAGCTCTGAAGAGAGAAACACACTAAATGAAATTGTAGAAATTCAACGAAAAATAAACCCAGTTTATGGGTATTAAATTATTTACAGGTCGAGTAGGTATCGCATAGTTATTTCATCATTTTCATTTATTTCCATCAAATGAAATGTAGGTGACTTGATTTCCACCTTGAAGTTATGTTTTTTTAGATCCAATTTTTCGCCTGAAATCTTTGAAACAATCTGGTATTCTTTATTTTTTTTAATATTAACAGAGAAATTCTTTATGGCAAAACCATCTGTTATTGTTATAGTCACAATCTCTTCCAACCAGTTATACAACAGATTTATAAGATTTCTTCCTTTCACATTGATGTTTTTTTCTTCAATTTCCTGAATATTATTCGAATCAATTATAGTCTCAACAACTGATTTTCCCGCCACCGAAAATGCATCTTCCAAGGTTTTTGCGTTAACTTCAATCAGTGCATCTGTAGCATGTTCAAGGTATTTGTAAGACAATTACATTTTTGATAAATTTGTAGCGTTAATAAAGAAGATATTTTATAATTCGAAATCTAAAGTAAAACGGATATAATTTTTCAACGAAATCAACCAATTCCATATTATAGTAATGTCTAAATGCATTAATCCATCATTTTTCATGAATTGGATCTTCCTAGGGGCATGAAAGACTTTGATAGGGATGAAATGGAGAAAATTGAATTTGTCCGTCAAAAATTTCTCGAAACCGCAAAAATTTTTGGTTTTAATTTAATGGAGCCCTCGCCAATTGAACTTTTATCTGTTCTAGAAGCAAAGAGCGGACCTTCTATTAAAGATGAGATATATTATTTCAAAGATAAGGGCGATAGGGAAGTAGCACTAAGATTCGATTTTACCGTTGGCCTGACAAGATATGTTGCATCACAAAAAACTTTGAAGTTACCAGCAAAATTTTCTTCATTTGGAGGTGTTTGGAGATACGATGAACCACAAAAGGGGCGATATCGATTCTTTCATCAATGGAACATTGAAACATTTGGCAACTTAAATGCGGAACATGATGCAGAGATTATAGAATTTACATCTAGATTTTTTGATAACCTCGGACTCCAAAACGTAGTTATCGATATCAATCATAGAAAATTAGTTGAATTATACATCAGCCAGGTTTTTGAATCAAATGAAACCACTTTACTTCATGATATTTTCAGGGCTGTAGACAAGATTCAAAAAAAATCAAAAAATGAAATACTGCAAGAATACAAACAGAAGGGATATTCTTCAGAAAAACTGTTAAGAATACTAGAATTTTCAAATCTTAAGGGAACACCGTCAGAAATTGAACGTAATTTTGATACTTCAGATTTAGATGGATGGGATGAATTGTTTACCTTGTATGATTCACTAAAAGACAGAGGGATTGATAATATTAGAATCAACTTTGGTATTGTACGTGGTCTTGATTATTATTCTGGTATAGTTTTTGAAGCATTCGATACCACTTCTGACTTGGGTGCGTTGGTAGGTGGTGGACGTTATGATAGTCTACCAAGTGCATTTGGTCGTAATGATTTAGGGGCTACGGGAGTGGCAGGAGGTGTAGAAAGAATTATTCTCCGTCTTGATGCTCAAGGCATTTCTTATACTATGTCTGGTGATACAATATCTGTTCTCTATGTAAATGAAGAGTTAAAACCACATGCAATTCAGTGTGCCTCAAAACTTCGAAAACTTGGAATATCAACAAATGTTGATTTATCTAACAAACCCTTAAAGAAACAGATGGAAATCTCATCAGACTCAAAGTTTTGTATTATATTTGCACCCAAAGAATTTTCAGAAAAACAAATTGTATTAAGAAATATGATAGATAGAACAGAAAAACAAATTTCTTTAGATGACTTAATTACAAACCCAAAAGATGTTCTTAATTTGTAAATACTCTTGTCAGCATCATAATTTCTGGACCAGTTGTTAAGTTGCCAACCACAATGGCATTGTTGTTTGTTAACATTCCAGACGAAATAAATGGAGTACCACCATTTATTGTAGCAGGTTCAACATTAACCCCTAAAATATTTGAAATTTTTTTAATATCTTCCTCTTCCGTTTCAGGATGAATAATACCTCCACTATTGTTAGCTTCCATTACAGCACCAACTTGATAGTATCCAGCTATTTTCTTTTGAATAACTTCTATATCTAAAACATCCTCAATTTCTTTGACGTATTCTTTTTCAATAATAGGAGAAACAATCCCACCTTTATCATTAACACTGATTAAATTTCCTAAGGCGTTGTATTTGGTATCTAATATCTTTACATTCAAATCTGTACATTTTCGTAAATTCGTGATCTCTTCTGGAGAAGATGTTCTAGGCAAAAGTATTCCATGATTGTTTAGTACCATTAGAATTCCAAGTAATCTAGTATTAGCAACAGGCGTCATAAGATATTCGGTTTGAAGATAATGTGCTAAATTCTCAGCCTTAGTTTTAGCAAATCCATTTGGAACAAAAACAAATTTGTCATTTACACTGGTAAAAATTCCAATATTTGGTCCACGATAAACATCATATTTGATAATATCCAACGATCAAAAACTGTCATGAAAAGATATGAACGTAAGGAAAGAGCCAGAAATACTGTTATATTTTTAAATTTTCAAACTATCCTGTTAGGAATAACTAAAATTGTCTAGATTTAAATAATATCTAAAAATAGAATTCTTATTGCCAATCCAAGAGGACTTCTGTAAAGGAGACAAAAAGCCAATCGGAAAGATTACGCTGGATGATGGTGAAAATTTTCACTGGGTTTGGCCATCTCAAGGGCTAGTTGAAGCATCTAAGGACGAAAAAGTTCTTGCTGACTACAAAAAG
>JAYGCB010000062.1:0-5226 GCA_046583565.1 Candidatus Nitrosopelagicus sp.
CATTTTCAATTGTAACCTTCTTACTCATAACAAGCTGGCTTGGATTTAATTTTGCTCTATACTTTGGTCACTACGTTCAATGCATTCCTATTCATTTAATATTTTCATCAGGTTGTTCTATTCTATAATTTTTTAATTTTATATAGGAAGTAAAGAGTAGCAACAACCCTCCAACAAACATGACTCCGGTTGGAATGCTGATATTCATATTATCTGTACTTCCAATCTCCACTTGATAATTCATCTTTTCTTTAGCAGTGTTTGACAGAATCATTGTATATATGCCTGATTCTTTTACATCAAAGTATCTGATTGACATCTTTGTTTGAATTAATCCCTTTGAAATTGTATCGTAATTATCATCAACAATCCTGTAAAAGAATCCTTGGCCATCAAATTCTGGAATTGTAACTTTGTGATATCCAATATCTCCTGCTTCAAAATACAAGCTAATTTCGTCTGATTCTGTTTGTTTTAGTGTCATGAATTGTTCTAATTTTTCTGATTCTGAAAAGACAATTATTGTTCCTGACGCTCCAATGATTATAAGTAAAATGCTAATTTTGAATAATGATAACTTCATTCAATTTTGCTTAATTTTTTGTAATAAATAATTTATCATTATTTTATATTACGTGAAAATAGATGGATGTGCTTCGTTACGATTAAAACTTCCTTTACGCAGATAACGTAATTTCTGATAAAGCTGATCAGAGTAATACTTTGAAATCATTCACACCTAGTAAACTAGACAAAATGAGGGGGTAAATACTTATTCAGAATCTTCAGGTATATCTTCAATTTTGGCTTCTGCTTCAGTAGAGTCAGCTTCTTGCTCTACCTTTACTTTAGGTTCTACCTTTACTTTAGGTTCTACCTTTACTTCAGGTTCTACTGATTCTACTTTTGATGATTTTACAGTCATTGTAGGTTTCTTCTTTGTCTCTGAATCAGGGTCAATCACACCAGCTTCTCCCAGCATAAAGATAACTTCCTGTTCTGGGTGATGTGGGCTGTCTACCATTCGTGCTATTCTTTTTTTGCCAGATTTTTTAAAGTATATTCTATATGTGCTTGTATGTGCCACCACATTGCCACCTATTGGGCGTGTAGGGTCACCAAAGAATACATCTGGTGATGCCATTACCTGGTTCGTAGCAAGTGCAGCACAATTGTATATTTCGGCAATTCGTACTAACAGGTGGACGAATTTGTTTAATCTTTGTTGACGCTCTGAAAGTGTTCCCCGTCCTAGATATTCTGCTCTAAATAGACCTACCGCAGAATCAACAACAAGTAATTTTATGTTGTTTTCTTGAATCATTTTGCTCGCTTCTTCTAGAATTAATGTCTGGTGTGCACTGTTGTATGCTCGTGCTACAATAATTTTATCAAGGACTTTTTCTGGATCCATTCCATGTATTTTTGCAATGGACACAATTCTTTCTGGTCGGAAAGTATTTTCAGTGTCAACATACAGTACTGTTCCATCTAATCCACCTTCCTCTTTTGGTTTTTGAACAGTTACACACATTGTATGACAAAATTGTGTTTTGCCAGATCCAAATTCACCATAAACTTCAGTTAATGCCTGTGTTTCAAGTCCGCCGTCAAGTAGTAAATCAAGACATTCTGTACCTGTTGTTATTTTACCAATAGCCAGTCTTCTTTTGTATATCTCTGCAGCGCTTACAAAGTCCTTTTGTAGCAACCCCCCTTCAACAAGTGATAGTCTTGCTTTTTCTACAATAGTAGATGCTGTATCCTTATCCATTCCGGTAATTTCTGCTAGTTCTACAGGACCACGTACTATCAAATCCATGATGTTATGTACTCCAGCATCACTCAATTTTTTTGTGGTTACTGGTCCCACTCCGGCTAAACTGTCTAATCTTAAATCTTCCATTATACCGTATGTTACGGTACTGGTACTTTATAAGGTTGTTCTTTAGTTTATTTTATTCAAAAGTCAAAATTGCGTAAATTAACGATCAACGACGTTTGCGTCTTTGTCCTGGTTTGTTTTGACCAGGAAATCTAGACAAAATAAATCGTTTCTTAAAATTACTCTTGTTTCGAAGACTGGGTGAAGTGCCAACACGTTTGCGTCCTTCAACTTTAGGTGTTTGCCCTCTAACTTTTCCCGCTTTTGTCAGCGAACCGTGAGTTGCCATGATAATCAGATTTGTTGATTGGATTTATGTATTTGGAATATCAGTTACCAATATTTTACTTTGATAGTGTCAATAACCCTTTCATACTCAGGACCTCTTCTTCTTGCGAATTTTTCCATGGCACCAAGAGGAACACCACCCAAAGCCCTAGCAAGACCATTAAATGCAGCTCGTCTAAAAGATCCACGCTGTCCAGTTTTGGCCATAAACTTCTTAATTCCATATTTGAAATTATGCTGCCAAGTCTTATACATCACACCAAGTTGTGTTGGGTCATTGCCACTGCCTATATCATAAAACTGTGATTTCTCAAGCAGACCTATGGGAATGAATGTTAGTGGGGTAACTGTAAACATAGAATCAGGCTGTTCTTGTTCAAGCTCGTTAATGAGTCTGATTGTTTCCCAACCGTCTTCCGGTGTTTCGTCGTTATCAAGACCCATGATTAATGTAAATGCAGGGATCCAATAATTCTCATTTAAAGTTTTAACAGCCTCTTTTACAACCCAATGCCATTCCTCTGGCTTATATGGCGCCAGTTTTCTATCAGCATATTTTTTAATTAATCTTATGCTTCCAGTTTCAAGTCCACATTGAATTCCTGTCAGGTTGCTTGGACCAGCATTGGTTATCTTTGATAAGTTAGGAATCAATTTCTCATCGGCAATTGCACCTGCCAATGTTCCATGAGTTGGATTTGTATGTTTAACACCAGTAGACATGATTTCTGTGAACAGTTCCTCAAGAGCATCACGGTTTGGTTCCATATTTTTTGTGGTAGTAGGATCCATGCCATAAACGAAAATATCATCGCTATGAACCCATGCTCTATCCATACCACCTTTCTTAATGTTCACTTCGATTTCTTTTTTCACTTTTTCTGGAGAATAGTATCTTAATGATCTCAACGTGACATCACAAAACTTACAGCCTCTTCCACAACCACGCATCACCTCTATCATACCATGCATTGATGGTTCAACAATTTCCGGAATGTCGTCTAGATCTGGTCTATCCCAAAAGTTGACAAATCGTCCATGATGTATCTTGTCACCGCGTTTAAATTCTTTAATGTCAACTTTAAAGTCCTTTCTTTTTCTGAAAGGATCCATGTTTTCAAATTGACCATCAATCAGATACCTAAAGAAGTCGCCTGCATGTCCGTCTATTTCAGGGGCAATTCCACCAAGTTCTCCCTCTAAAATTGCATACAGACCATATTCTTCAATCTTTTCAGGTGCATAGTTGTACTGCCAAGTACCAGAAGCACCAGCAATAACTTTTGCATGGCTACCACTCTTTTTCTTTGCAGCGTTGATTCGTCTGTGCAGTTCACGACAATAAAACTCATCATAAGACATCTGCCTCCTACCATATGTGAACGTCATGGTTACTGGTCCCATTCCAAGTGGGTCCATTTCATGAGTTCCAACAACCTCAGTTTCAGGACCAATGAATTTTTCAATATGATCAGGGTGGGCAACTACAACATCCTCACGCTTGAAGCCGTCACGAAGTAATCCAGCTTCGACTTTACGCAAACCATATGGAGCAAATTTTGCTACACCATTAGTATGAGGAGCATAATTACAGATAAAATCAAACAAAATTTTGGGTGTTACCTGGTTTCCTAAAATTTTGTACCAAATACTACTTTTATCACGGTGTGGATTAATTGCAGGTGCACAGCCAAAAAACGTAGCTAGTGAGAGTCCACGATATTCAGACATTAGAGTTCGATCCGCTGTTAATACAATTTTTGGACTTACCATTACGCTAACGATGAATTTGAATTATTTATTTTAAACCTTTTGAAGTTATGTGTCATATTTTTTCTAATATTCCAGATTTTGTTCTATAAAATTGGCCAAATTCTGTACTTTGCATTAAATGGTTTCCATCAAAAATAGTACCATCACGACATACTAAATCATCATTAATACAACAACTACCACAAATACCAATACCGCATTTCATCATACGCTCAAGACTTGCTTGAACAAATATCTGGTTTGATGATGCCAACTTAACTGTCTTATACATCATTAACTCCGGTCCACAAGTATAGATCGCATCAAATCTATTCTTCTGAAGTAACTCTTCCAAAACATCTGTAACAAATCCTTTTTTTCCATATGTTCCGTCTTCGGTAACCGCTATTACTTGATGTTTATTTTTTTCAAGTAGTTTGTTTGCCAAACCTTCAAAAAACATCTCTTCCTTTGTCTGTGCACCCATTAACAGTGTAATGTCATGGGAAGGCTTGCAGAAAGTTATCAAACGTAATAATGGAACTAAACCAGTCCCCCCTCCAATTAACAATAGTTTTCCATCTTTGATATCAAAGCAGTTTCCGTATGGACCACGGACACCAATATAATCACCCACTGTAAGATTATACATTGCAGTTGATGGTTCACCACGTTTTCTAACTGTAAATGCAGCTTTATCCTTTTCTTGTGTGATCATTACACTCATAGGCAATTCATTGACACCTGGAATCCATACCATTGCGAATTGACCTGGAAGAACATTAGATAATACTTCATCAGCGAAGATCAGTGTTCGAACAGTTGGTGTCTCGTCAATAACTTTTTCAATTGTACATATATGATGACTGTTAGGATCTCTTTGCATTCCCAATCATTTCAACTATTTTCGAATATCCTTTTTGCTCCATGTAATTTTGAATCCCACTGTTTATCTCTGCAAAAACTTCTGTCCAATGTTCGCCTAATACACTTCCAAATTGAACAGCGCTTGCACCTGCAAGAATAAATTCTACAGCGTCCTCCCATGTAGAAATTCCACCACAACCAATTATTGGAACATCAAACTTGGATGAAATTTCATAAACACATCTTATAGCAATCGGTTTGATAGGTGTTCCAGATAGACCGCCAATCTTGTTACTAAGAATGGGTTTCTGAGTTTCAACATTTATGGCCATAGCACGAATTGTATTAATTGCTGTAATACCATCTGCGCCAGCCTCACAGGCTGCACCAACAGTGTCAAGATAGTTTTTAGTTCCTAGTCCTACTTTTGCTAT
>JAYGCB010000065.1:0-2859 GCA_046583565.1 Candidatus Nitrosopelagicus sp.
TCAAAAAAGCAACTTTCCCAGGACTGACAAGTTCTCATCACATACATCATATGGCTGCAAAGGCAGTTACATTTGCCGAGGCTTTAGAGTTTGGAAAAGACTATGCAAGCCAGACAATTAAAAATGCAAAAGCCTTGGCCGTGGCACTAAACGATTTGGGCTTCAAAGTTTTAGGCGAAAAGAATGGTTTCACCCAATCGCACCAAGCTGTTGTAAACATGCTTGATTATGGCGATGGTGGTAAGATTGAGGCTGATTTGGAAAAGGCAAACATCATTGTAAACCGCCAGCTGATTCCGGGCGACATCAAGGCCAAAAGGAACTACATGCAGCCTGGCGGAATTCGGCTTGGAAGCTCCGAGGTTACGCGCCTGGGAATGAAGGAATCAGAGATGCAGCAAATTGCGTCATTCATCAAGCAGGTGGTTATTGAGAAAAAAGACGCGAAAGATATTGCAGGCCAAGTTACGGAATTTCGAAAGAATTATCAAAAAACCGAATATTGCTTTGACAACAAGCTTGGAGCTTACGAATACGTAAAACTGCGATGATTGGTTGATCAAGGATGGAAACCGACGTTATCATTCAGTTTGGTATTTTCTTCTTTTGTATTGCCCTACTCACTTTTTGGTTCAAGAAAAGATGGAAGAAAAAACCGGAACAGAAAGCTAGGTCCTACCCCGAAAATGAGGCTGAGGGAAAGTGGAATAAGTCGAAAGATATGTCCTCCTCTGAAGATTGGGTTGTTGGAGGAAAGTGGTCAGCAGAACGACCTGAACCGGAGCCGCCTGAGCGATCAAAAGAGCCGGAGTCGCCTGGGCGATCAAAAGAGCCTGAACCGGAGCCGCCTGAGCGATCAAAAGAGCCGGAGCCGCCTGAGCGATCAAAAAAGCCTGAACCGGAGCCGCCTGAGAATGAGCCTAAAGAATAGCCGCTTTTAGCCACAAATGATCCATCTTATCTCGAAGTATGTTGTCTACAAAACATGGGATTTTTTGGCGGAAATGACAGCAACCAAACAAAATGCAAAAAGTGCGATCTAGAGTTTTCCTCTCATGAGCGCTTAGAACGACATACGGACAAGGCACACCCCAAGTCATCAAAAACCCAGTTCAAGAAAGATACCTGGGGGGTTACTAAAACAAGAAATAGGAAAAACCGAAACGTTGGCGCTGGCTGATTTTATCTTTTTTTCTTTAGCCAATCCCATTCAGGACGCTCTTCATCATCGTCTATCATAATTGGCTTCAAACAAATTTTGGTTTTTGTTTCGGGTAATAAATTTCACTATTCTAGATTATCAAACAGCTACTCTTTTGGCTCTTTGTTGCCATCATACTTCCCCCTGTCATGACATACACAAAAGCAGTTATCATGCCTAAGACCCTGGTTTGCTCTATCTTTACATTCCTTGGTATGTGTCGGATCATCGGGATCGAAAAAGTCTGGCAATATTTTACAATAGAATTAGTATCTATTTAAAAAAAGAGGATGCGGTTAGTATTAGCATATGGGCAACAAATTAAGCGAATTACGCGAGTTGAAAGAGATGTACGAAATTCGGCTTAAATCCGATAATGTGGACAAAAGTCTGAAAGACCACTATCAAACCATGCTGGATACGATTAATGAGAAAATTGAGAAGAACCAGATTTTTCGAAGATACTTCAATGGAAGGTTGGACAAGTCGGAGGTTTGCCCCAGCTGTGATAAGGAGATGTCATCGCATGAGAAGGACCAGGCCCTTCAATGCATGCGCAATTTTGTCGAGAAAGGTAGTTAAGTAACACTTAATGTTATATTATAAAAGTTCATAAATACTTAATACTATTAGTATGTATGAAAATATACGTAGAAACACCAGTGAAGGTAAAGAAAGGCGATTTCCTTGTTGTTGATGATGTGCAGGAAAAGGGCTGCCATTGTGGAACAAGGAAATACGTGGTTCAATTGGTGAAAAAAGGAGGATCTCTCACTCAACTTGATGAAGATGTCCAGACCAACTGCTATGTGTAATTTGGAATGGTTTTCCAGTCATTTCTAGAATGTATATTGAAAGGTTCTCAGGCACGAATATCGGGTTTTTAGGCCGATTTTGTACTTTTAAAAAGTCTACAACTTTAAAGTTAGAGATTTGGAGGTTTTACGCCTGTCAGTTACTAAATAGCAGTAACTGAGCAGACACTTTGTAAAAAGTCTACAATTCTACAATGGTTGACATTTTGTGTGTGGCGTGTGTGTGGCGTGCCTAAAAACACGATTTTTAGACTTCTAGAACTTCTAGAAACTATACTACAACTATTGTAGTAGATATGACTCACCTAATGGTAGTTCGAACTACTTAAAATGAAATACATGTGACTAAAGTCATGCCAAGTGAGTCAATTTTACCTTCAGATATTGAAAGAGAGAAACAGCCATTTATTGTTGACATTATTTTTGCTATTGTTGACATTACCTAGACATTAAGATGACATCACGAAGCGTGCCTAGAAACACGAATTTTAGACTTCTAGAAACGTCTTAACGTGTTATTTTGTGCCTAGATCATAATATTAGCCAGTATGACGTATAGTAGTGAAATGAGCGAGCAAGAAACCGAGATAGGTAGTGTTATGACATATTACAGCAATATCGGAGTTGCTGCCATCGATCTAACTGGCAATGTCAAAGTGGGAGACACAATAATTATCAGGGGCTACACAACAGATGTTGAACACGTAATAGACAGCATGGAAATTGATCACAAATCTGTACAAGAGGCAAAGTCCGGAGATCAGATTGGGATTAAGGTTGCCAGTAAATTAAGAAAAAAGGATCGAGTTTACAAAAAATAGCCTATTTTCGTGCCTAGAAATG
>JAYGCB010000079.1:0-5732 GCA_046583565.1 Candidatus Nitrosopelagicus sp.
CAGGTATTATTACAGAATCAATCTTTTCCTCTTGTAAATTGTCCATCTGTTCACGTATTGCACCATAAATTGATGGATCACCATCATGAAGCCGCACTACCTTCTTACCTTTTTTGGCATTTTTTTTTAATAGATCAAAAATTTCTTCGCGTACAAGTTTTGCAGCGTCATATGTTCTGGCTTTTTTGCACAGTTTAAGAATCTCTGTTGGAATTAAAGAGCCAGAATAAACAACAATATCTGCCTTCTGAATCAGTTTCTTTGCCTTAACAGTAATTAGATCTGGATCACCAGGACCACATCCCACAAAGTAAACCTTAGACACGTTTTACCACCAAAATAGAGAAATATTTTGTTGTAAGTGTGTCGTCATTAACTTCGCCCAAAGTCATCTTTCTAATTATTTCGTGATCTGTTCCAAGATCTTGCCCAATTGCAAAAATGGAACTATCTGGGAATCCTGCATCTTTTAGGACTTGTATAACTTGATCAAAATACCTTCCATCTTTGAGAAAGACCATACTTTCCGAATTTTTTGCGATTTCCTTTACTGCGGTTAAATCATAACAAGATGGAATTACTGCAACTTTTTCTGCTCCCTCAGCGATACTAATCCCAACTTTTGATGCAAAAGTGAAGATAGAAACAATACCAGGAACTACACTGATTTTCATTTCTGGGTGGCTGGCTTTAATCTCTCTATGCATGTATATCCATGTACTATACAAATATGGGTCTCCTATCGTAATGTAAACAACATTTTTTCCAGACAGTACTTTTTCGGCCATAATCTTTGCGTTTTTTTTCCAAGTTGCTTCAAGAATATCTCTATCTTTAGTCATTGGAAAAATCAAGCGGATAATTTCCTGATTCTTTGTTTTATCAATTATTGGAGAAATGATTGATAACGCTATGCTTGGTCTATCCTCATTTGAAGCAGGACACATTATTGTATCAGCGCTTTTTATGGCATTTACAGCTTTAACAGTTAATAATTCAGGATCTCCCGGTCCACAGCCCACACAAATTAATTCAGCCATAGAAAATCATCTTGTTAATTTTTTGTGGCAGACAATATTGTAACAGGATTTCGTGCAAGCATCATAGTTCCAGTTGACGTCTTTCTACTTTTTGAAATTGTAACCTGAGTTATATCAACAGAGTTAAAGCTCAACTCTTGTATCAACGACAGAACAGAAAATATGGTTTCGATAAGTATCATTCCAATTACTATTCTTCCTCCTTGCTTAAGTTTGTCCTGACACAATTTTACAATTTCTTTAGTATCTTTACCAGTTCCTCCAATAAAGATTGCATCTGCCTCGGGAAGATCAGAGATGGCTTTGTTAGCATCTTTATTAATTATAGAAATGTTTCTCACTCCAAATTTTGCGAGATTTTTTTTTGTTAACTCTATTGCCTTAGTATCATTGTCCACAGCGTGAACATGACCAGAGTCTTCTACCTGAAGTGCAGCTTCTACTGATATGGAACCAGAGCCACAGCCAATATCGTAAACGATCATTCCAGGTTTTAGTCTGGCCTTGGAAATTTGAACAACACGTACTTCCTCCTTTGTGATAGGAACACCTTCATCTCGATCAAAAAATTCATCTGGAATGCCGGGAGTTTTTGTATTCCACATATGTTAAGCTACCAGTTAGGTAAATGGAATTGACATGTTGTCTTGCGGGAGATTCAAAAGTGTAAAGGACATGATCCATGCAAACAGGTACATGAATATGAAGCTGCCAATTCCCGTTGTGACAATTTTTTTCCTATCCGATCTTGGAAAGTTAATCTTCATTTGCTTTGCTATGAAGCAGGTGATAAGGAAAAGAACGATCATAAATATAATTGATGTCCATCTATGTTCCTCACTATCTTCTATCCCTTCGAAAAGGAAAGTTGCGGCAATACCGCCTATAACAGCAAATACAACACGCATCCAGAAAAGTTTGTCAGTGCGCTTCTTGGTGATGTTAACTTCCTCCGTATCAATTATTGGTTCGTCACCTGATTTTTGCGAGTCGGTTGACGGTGCATCTCGTGGTTTGTTCGGATCAGGTGTCCATTTGCCTGCAATTCTTTCTTCAGATCCCGGTTCTGGTTCTGCCTGTTCTTTTACAGAAGTTTCCTCTTGTTCAGGAGAAAATTTCTTTTTTATTTCTTGGAAATCTAACTCACTGAGCCCTACAGCTTCGTATATGGTATAATCAGGATAATTACGATCAAACCAATCCTTGTAGGTTTGTTCTGCGATGTAACGCCTTAGGTAGCTCCGAGGATCCTTGTTAGGGTCCACAAAGTCTGGAATCTTCTTCTTACCTTCTGATCCAAATCTTATTCTTTTTTTGCCATGTCTAACCAATTAAATTTCTACGTTGACTCGGCAACGCCATTTTTAAAACCTTTGTTTGATATAACAAAAATCGATAAGAGTATAATCAGAGATTCCTATTTGATATTATGCAATTAGCTGGGATTGAATTAAGGTATCTTGTCGATGATATTGGTAAAAGGATCGAGGACTACTATGTTAGTAATATCTATGGAATTACGAAAAACAGTCTGCTTTTCAAATTTCATCATCCCGAAAAACCCGACATTTTACTCATGCTATCCACTTTTGGAATTTGGATGACAAAAGTGAAGATTGAGCAGATTGAACCAAACAAGTTACTAAGACGTTTTCGGAGCGATCTGCTTAGATTCAAACTAAAGGAAATAAAACAAGTTGGTACTGAAAGAATTGTCTATCTAACATTTTCTTATTTTGACAAAGAATTCGTTGTTATTGCAGAGCTCTTCGGTGACGGAAATATCATAATTTGTAACAGTGAAATGAAGATCCTTGCCATGTTACATTCTGTTGATGTAAGACATAGACAGCTACGTGTTGGTTCTCAATACATCCCTCCACCGCAAAACAACTTCGATGTGTTGGGTATGACCGAGAAAGATTTTGAGGATGTTCAATCAACGCCAACCCCAGTGGCAAAATGGGTAGGAAAAACATTAGGGCTACCTAGAAAGTATGCTGAAGAGATAACAAGGTTAGCAAAAGTTGAATCAAAAAAGAAGGGGGAAGAAACAACAAACGAAGAAGTAAAACAGTTATTTAATTTCGCTACACAAATTATCAATGATGTCGTAAGCGGCAAACATGATCCTGAAATTGTTAGAAATGATGAGATTGATGTTAATCCTGTTTCCATAAAAGGAGAAAACTGTGAAAAAATTTCTAACTTCATGGACGGGCTTGATATTGTTTTCACTGAAAGTATTCTTAGTAAGGGGAAAACAGTTCAAGGTGGTGCATTTGATAAAAAAATTTCAGAGTTAGAAACAAAACTTGATGAGCAGACGAAGGCTGTTAAAACAGTAACCGAAAAATCTCAAAGCATTGCAGATGTAGCTAACTCACTTCTTGAATCACTTTCCCAGGGAACTTCAACAATGGATGATCCCAAGATAATTACATTACTAAAAAATAAAAATTCAGAAATTGTTAAAGAAAAAGGAATATCATATATCAAAATTGACGATGCAAAAATAAAAGTAAACTTGAATTCATCTCTTCCAACAATTGCATCCACCTTGTTCAATGAGTCAAAAAAGCAAAAATCCGCAATATCTTCCATTGAAAAATTGATCAAAAAAACTCAACGTGATTTAGAAAAGACGATTGAGAAAGGCGAGAGTGCGAAGAAAACTGTTAGTTTCACAGAAGTTAAAAAGAAAAACTGGTTTGAACGGTATAGGTGGTTTTACACAACCGATGGTGTATTAGCGGTGGGTGGACGTGATTCATCATCAAACTCCGCCATAATTAGAAAGCATCTTGAAAAAAATGATAAAGTCTTTCACGCTGAAATTTCCGGTTCGCCGTTTTTTTTGTTAAAGAATAATGATACTGCTACATCTGTAAGCTTTACCGAGGTTGCCCATGCTACTGTTTGCTTTAGTAAGGTATGGAGGGAGCCAATGTACGGCTCAAGTGCCTATTGGGTTAATCCGGAACAGGTCAAAAAGGCAGCTCCCAGCGGCCAATCTATGGCTAAAGGCTCTTTTATGATCGAGGGACAACGCAACTTTGTAAAAATTTCGACATTGAAGCTGTGTGTTGCCATTATTGAGCGGAAGGGAAGCTATCTACTGACATGCGGGCCCCCAAGTCTGAAGAATAATTGTGTCTGTTATGCCATCATAGAGCCTGAAGGCTCCGATATGGCTGACGTTGCAAAAAAAATTCGCTTTGAATTTATATCAACTAATGAGAGTATTGCCAAATCGTTTAGTGTTGATGAATACGTACGAGTGATGCCTGCAGGTCCAAGCCGTGTGATAGAATCTGGTTCCGGGTCTTAATCTTCTCGATATCTTTTCTTGTAGGGGCTTTTGTATCTCTTCTTCTTCCTGACGCTCTTAGCCAAGTGATATCTCATCCCCGTCTTTGATATTGTCATACTCATCAGGAGACAATATGAATAATGGAATGTTTGCAAGTGCACAGCCAGATGC
The DNA here is from genome assembly GCA_046583565.1 of Candidatus Nitrosopelagicus sp. Lineage (GTDB taxonomy): Archaea > Thermoproteota > Nitrososphaeria > Nitrososphaerales > Nitrosopumilaceae > Nitrosopelagicus. The sequence goes on from JAYGCB010000079.1 coordinate 4,525, forward strand.
TACTGTAAGATCTACCTTCTGGCAAGCCATTGCAAGCGGAGCCACATTGTTTGATTTTAGCGAATAAATTGTATATGCGCCTACACTGCTTCCAATCCCGTGGGGAAAAAGTAAGATGGTGTCTTTGATAGATTTGCCAGACAGATCGTGTTTTTTGTCAGTAATTGATCCTGTTTTTTTGTCAATAGCACCCAGAAAGTTGATTGGCTGACTAGATTTGAGAACTTTTCCTGTTACATTTCCCTTTACAATTGTTTTTTCAGTCATCTTGTTTCATCCCTCACTATCTCTGATAACGGCTTTAGATTTACGTCCAAGCCGTTTGAATTTTTCAAATAATATGCACCCTTGATGCTGTTTGTGGTAACACTGTCAGCATCCTTCTTGGTAACTAGCGGAGTTAGACATGTGCAGCAGTCAGACAATAACTCACAACCAGCAGTTTCTAGCTGACCAGCATATCCTAGGTGTCGTGCTTGCTCCTGAATCGCCCTAGGACAAAATATCAGACATCTTTTCTTGAATGATCTTCCCTTTAGCATTGCTGCAAGGTCTGTCATCTCCTCAAGTCCAAGCTGTGGACTGCCAAGCGTAATCAGATCACCCGATTCTGCGGTGTTTAGCTCATCGTATACTTTTTGCATCTCCTTTTCATCAAAATCAACCTTTTCAGATGCGTTGGAGTTGTCATCTAAAACAAACTTGCCACAGGTTCCAGACGTTCCCATACTGGCACAAAGTGACTTGTTGCATCTTTTGTCCAAGTTCTTTACACCAGAGATTGCAACAGACTTGTCCGCAACCTTTCCAGCAAAATATCCCAACAGTCCAAATGTCAGCTCATTAGGTTCTGAAATCTTCATAGCAACTGACATAGTTGGAGAATCATCCTTTCGGAGGTCAGAGTATGGGCTCTTGCCGGTAATTGCGCTTGCAAGCGCAGAAAACGCGCTTTCCTTGTTTGTCTTTAGATTTCCAACGGAATTGGCGTAAATCGCCGCATTGCTTTCCGCAAATGATACCTGTGTGCCTTCTTGTGGCAAATCATAGATTTCATAAGGAATGCAGGAAAATGACGGTGTAACTCCCATTTTTTCGTATGATTTCCTGATGCTTTCCTGCTTTTGTACAAAGTTTTCATCAAGACCAAACTTTTCTACACTGTCCTTGTCATAACCCATCGGGTTTACTGTTGTCCTCACCTTGAA
>JAYGCB010000019.1:0-14187 GCA_046583565.1 Candidatus Nitrosopelagicus sp.
ATTGATAAATTTCTCCAAGCATAAATTGGTCTGTCGCTTATCGTGTTCATTAAAGTCCTTTTTACAAGTAGGACAGAATATTTTTTTCATGGTTCAGTAAGGTAATAATGTAATTCCGTGTAGCAATCTACACAATAATCCTTTTCATCAGTATGCTCACAATTATGGACTTTAGAAACATGATTATGACATTTTGTACAAAATTGCATAAAATGCATCAAACTATCACGTTAAAAAATTAATACGTACTCTCAGCCATTCCACGGTATTTTGGCATACGCATAGTCGTCCCACAAGATGTGCACTTGTAGAGAAATTTTGTTTTCTTTCCGGTCATTTGTAGATCAGAGTCAAGTAATTCTTGTTGGGTTATACTAAAACACTTTTTACACCATCGGTTTTCAAGTTCAGTATCTTCAGACTTTCTTGATTCTTTCATGATTGTGTAATGATTTAAGATTCAGAATCTGTATCTTTTTTATTTCTCGAAAAACGCCCAAATTTAAATTTTTTATCGTGTGCAGTTTTTCTTCGTTTGTCAGTTTTGTAAACAAGGTACATCGGTATGCCTATAGTAAGTGCAGCAACTCCAATCATAGCCCAAAGATACCACATATCTTGTAAACTTTAACCTTGGATAATAATAATGTAGTAAAAACTGGTAACATTTATTGTATAATACAGATTTGTATCGTCTGTGGAAGGATATGATGTAGTCGTTGCCGGTGGCAGTATTTCTGGACTACTAGCTGCCAGGGAGATTGGAAAAAGTGGATATTCTGTTTTAGTTTTAGAGGAAGGGTTTGAGGTTGGAACTCCTGATCATTGTGGTGGCTTGGTTAGCAAGTCAGCATTACATGGCTTGGGAATTGAACCCTCACAAAAGACATTTGATTGTACGATAAACTCTGCAGAGATTTATTCCCCTGCTGGAAAAAAGATCAAAATTGACCCAAAAAATCAGGAAGTTGTTGTAGTTAACAGAAGAGAACTTGACAAGCAAGCTGCATACCAAGCTCAGCAATCTGGAGCAGAGATTATGGTTAAAACAAGCTTTAAGGAAAAAACTGGTCAAGTAGTTCAAACATCAACTGGTGAAATAAAATGTAAAATTCTAGTTGACTGTAGAGGAGTTAGTAGACTGGTTAATAGTGACAGATATGGCATATTGTTGTCAGCGCAATACGAGGTTTATGCGGATTGGATTATTGATGGAAAAGTTGAGGTCTACTTTGATCAGATAAAATACCCAGGTTTTTTTGCTTGGGTTATTCCATCTGGAAATGGAGTTGGTAAAGTTGGGGTTGCAGGGAGAGAAATTAACGTATCTAAAACAATAACGGATTTTCTAAAAAATAAAGGAAAGTATTCAGCCGTAAGAAAAATTTTTGCTCCTATATGGGTTAAAGGTCCAATCAAAAAATTTGTTTCAGATGATATAGTAATAGCTGGTGACGCAGCGGGGCAATCAAAACCAACTACGGCAGGCGGAATTTATTCATGTGGAATGGGTGGAATTATTGCTGGTAATGCAGTTACAAAATATTTTGAGACTGGGATGGTTTCTGAACTTGAACATTACCAAAAATTATGGCATAAAAAATTTGGTAAGGAATTTGAAAAACAACGCCTTGCTAGAAAGATTCTGGAAAGAATTGACAATAATACAATCGATAAGATTTTTGACACAATTACTCCTGAGATCTTATCTGAAATTTCAGATAAGGATGATTTTGATTTCCATGCAGTATCCATTGTAAAATTACTTGGGATACAAAAGTCACTGAATGTCACTCAGAATATCATGCGTGCAGAGATCAAACGCTTGTTAATGCGTTAGTTGTCTATGACGGTAAGCAAGGTATAAATGAGAATATCGGAGATATTTTTCAGAATGTCATCAAGTATTGAGTTACCAGTTTGCAGTTGCTGTCACAGACATATCATGCCAAATGATAAATGCGTGAAATTTAATTGCCCAAACTGTGATAATAAAAAGATTATTTGGAGATGTGAAAGTTGCAGGGAATCGGTAAGAAGTTATACATGCCCATCATGTAATTTTCAGGGGCCTTAAAAATGGCACAATTACTTCTGATTACAAAAATTCTTCCTACTGGGACAGAAATTGATTTGGACAATTTGGCAGAATCAATAAAAAACACACTAAAAGATAATATTCAGCTTAAAAAATTCCAAAAACTTCCACTTGCTTTTGGTCTGTATTACCTCAATGCTGAATTTATTTTAGATGATAAAGAAGGTCAGATGGATTCATTAGAAAATACAGTACGAAAAGTAGATGGAGTAAGTCAGTTTGAAGTACTAAATATGAGTAGAATGTCAGTTGACATGAAATAGGTGATTTGTTGCCACAAAAAGATACACAGCCACTGCAAATGCGAATAGGAGAATCAAAACAAAGAGATGTTGGTAAGAAAAGAGCTAGAATTGGTCCTGAAGCAATGGACTATCTACATGTTGCACCTGGTGATATTATTGAGATAAAAGGAAAAAGAACGAGCAGTGCTGTTGTTTGGCCAGCTAATGAAGATGAAAAAAACCCTGATTGCGTCAATATCGATGGTCAAACTAGAAAGAACGTTGGGCTGACACTTGATGACATAGTTGAAGTTCAAAAAGTTGAAGTAAAAACCGCCAAAACTGTCGTACTTATGCCAATAAATGACGTTGTGACTATTGATAAGGAGTTCACTGATTTTGTAAAAAATAGATTGAAGGGTCTACCATTAACTAGTGGTGATGAGATTTCAGTAATGATTTTGGGAAACTCGATGGATTTTAAGATCAGTAAGATCTCACCAAAACGAGTTGTTAAAATTGATCGTCTCTCCAATCTAAAAATACTTTCTGAGGCGGCAACTGACAAAAAAAATAGAATCACATATGAAGAAATTGGTGGGCTGGGAGTTGAGATAACCGCAATGCGTGAAATTGTAGAACTACCGCTGAGGCATCCAGAACTTTTTACCAGGCTTGGAGTAGAACCACATAGCGGAGTTTTGCTCTACGGACCGCCTGGATGTGGAAAGACACTCCTTGCTAAGGTTATTGCAAGTGAATCAGATGCCAACATGTATTTAATTAACGGTCCTGAAATCATGAACAAGTATTATGGGGAAACTGAAGCTAGACTTCGAGAGATTTTCAAGGAAGCAAAAGACAACTCACCCAGTATAATCTTCATTGATGAAATTGATGCAATTGCTCCAAAGAGAGAAGAAGCTTATGGCGATGTTGAAAAACGAGTAGTAGCCCAGCTTTTAGCACTAATGGATGGATTGACTGAAAGAGGAAATGTTATCGTACTTGGAGCGTCTAATCGTCCTGACAGTATAGATCCTGCGTTAAGAAGACCGGGTAGGTTTGACAGAGAAATGGAAATTTCAGTTCCTAACTCAGATGGTAGATTGGAGATTTTACATATACATACACGTGGAATGCCACTTTCGGATGATATAGATTTGAAAAATCTTGCATCCGAGCTTCATGGGTATACTGGTGCAGATATTAAATCTCTGTGTAGGGAGAGCGCCATAAAAGCAATACGACGTTATCTGCCCGAAATTGATCTTGAAAATGAGCGTATACCGTCTAAGATGTTACAATCGATGGAAATAAAATCACGTGACTTTTACGATGCAATGCATGATGTTGTACCAACAGCTATGCGTGAGTTTTATGTTGAACGAGCAAAAGTTTGGTGGAAAGATGTGGGTGGTTTAGACTATGCAAAAAAAACGTTAGAGGACAACATGATCACATCTGTCAATGACCCTGGCAAATTTACTAAGATGGGAATAAAACCACCTAAGGGTGTGTTGCTTTACGGACCGCCTGGATGTGGAAAGACCATTCTTGCTAGAGCACTAGCAGCTGAATGTGGTGCAAACATGATTTTGGTCAGGGGTCCGGAAATATTATCAAAGTGGGTTGGTGAATCCGAAAAAGCAATTAGAGAAATTTTCAGGAAAGCAAAGACATCTGCACCATGTGTAATCATTTTTGATGAATTAGATTCTCTGGCAAAATCAAGAACATCAGAAGAAGGAAACCGTGGGGAAACAATACTTAGTCAAATGTTAACTGAGATGGAAGAAGGTGGTACATCTAGGATCATAATTGTTGGAATTACAAATAGACCAGATCTGATTGATAATTCTATGCTTCGTACTGGCAGGCTTGATATTGTTTTATTTATTCAACCACCGGACGAGAAAGGTAGATTGGAGATAATAAAAATATTAACTGAAAAGATGCCGCTTACTAGTGATGTTGATCTGGATGAGATTGCTGTTTCTACGCAAAACTATACTGGTGCTGACCTGGCATCTCTATGCAGAGAGGCAGTTGTAAATGCAATGCAGAATAATTCTAAAAAAATTAACAGCAATGACTTTGCATTAGCACTAAAGAAGGTTAAACCATCTATCACTAAGCAAATAGACCAATGGTATACATCGATAAAAGATGAGGTATCAAACATAATTCCCAAGTCTACGGATGAGACTTTTTATAGATGATGAATGATGCAATACAAAAATTTAGTATTTGAAAAGGTAAAAGAATCAGGCTCTATCACTGATACATCCCTAACTAAAAGTCTTACAAAAGATGGCTATCTTTTACACGAAGATGTGCTTAACAAAACATTGCTTGATCTGGAAATTATGGGATTAATCAATGTCACTTGGCTGAATAAAAATACGCGTAGAATAGAGATTGTTTCTAACAAAAATGAAGAGGACGATGTTGAGTTGGAAAATAAAAAATCATTAGAAAATGATTATGAATCAAGTTTTCCTGCTACAAAAAACAATATTTAACTAAACCTAAAGTGGAAAGCTGCATCCAAAGCAATTCCTATAAAGATTATCGTTAGATATGGTGCAGTCACCTTGTATGCCTTCCACGCAAAATCTGATGTAGGTGTCTTTGTTAGCTTGTAATGATATAACAGCATGAGTCCACCTGCAACAGCAGCAAATACAGTATAGATTACTCCCATACCAAATGCATACAACATTAACGAATATGGTAACAGAATGATAGTATTGGCAAGTATATACTTCGACGTTCTTTCCATGCCAATCAAAACAGGTAACATTGGAATTTTTACTTCTGCATACTCATCACGAATCTTCATGGCTAGACACCAAAAATGAGATGGGGTCCACACAAAAATCAAAAAGCCTATCAAAAATCCTAGAATATCAATAGAACCTGTAGCTGCAGACCAACCAGCCATAGACGCAGCACTACCTGCAAATCCACCTATCACAATATTGGAGGAGTTAAGGCGTTTCAGCCACACTGTATAAATTACAACATAAAAAAATATGCCCAAAGCAATAAAGAACGTACACAAATAATTCAAAGTCAATGCTGCATAAACCACAGAAGTTATGCTTAGACCTAGACCATACACAAAAACCGTAATGGGCTTAATTCTACCTGATGGGATTGGTCTTTTGCTTGTTCGCTTCATTTTTAGATCAATATCTCTATCGTAAAAATGGTTGAGTGCACTAGATCCAGCCGAAGCAAGAGATCCTGCAATTATAATATGCAATATTCCCAATTCGCTTAGCTCAGGACCTACAAATTTACTTCCAGCATACATGGATGTTACAGCCGTTATAACAAGTAAAATTATGATTCGTGGTTTTGAAACCTCAAATATTTCTTTTAATCCCAATTATTGTCAGCGGAATAACATAAGATTTAATTTCTTCGAATCTATTCCTGGATTGCAAAACGATTAATATATAATATTTTTCAACAAGCTTAGATGAGTAATTGGGAACTAATCATGCCTGGTGGCGGACTAACTGCAATTGGAATGACTGGTATAGTTCTATCCTATGCAGGAATAGCCCATACATTCGTTGATGGACTGCATGCACTTACAGGTCTGTTATTTTTCTTCGGGTTAATATTCTTGGGTGCTGGAATCCTAGACGGAGGTGTTTCCACTTCCAACAGAACAAAGGCTACGGTGTTGGTTATCATATCTATAGTTTTAGCATTTGGAGGTGCAGCGTTCATAGGCAATACTAGTACTACATTACCAACAGTTGCTGGATTGCTAATTATGATTACGATACCGGGCATTGTAATTGCATATATGTCAATGAAGATGCCTCAATATGTAAAACCTATTGGTCTTATCTTCATATTTGCTATAGCTTTGGGAATCACTGTATTTTTCGGCTTTGGTCTGTTAGGTCCTACTGGATATCTAATTCCAGAAATGGAAGATATCACTGAAGAGATTACTGAGATGGTAGTACCGACTAGTCCGATATTTGCAATATCAATATTAGCTGGATCTTCAGAGCAAGGAGCTCCAGATTATAGCCCAGACAACGCACTAGTAGAACAAGGATATGTAATAGAATGGACTAATCATGATGAAGTAGTACACACTGTAACTAGCTCACTTGATTTCGGTGAAACTTTTGATTCTGGATTGATAGATGCTGGTAGTACGTTCCAAATTGATACAGCCAATCTTGCACTAGGTGCATACGAATACATGTGTATTGTACATCCATGGATGATTGCAACATTTGTGGTTGAAGAGCCAAAAGGATCAGTTGTTGAAATTATCAATATCCCTACTGGTGCAGGAAATAATGTAGAAGGGCAGATATTTTATGACCCACAAGATGTGTCAGTTATGAAAGAAACAGTTGTTTTGTGGAATAATAATGATGAAGTAGCACACACTGTAACCAGTTCACTTGATTTTGGTGATACGTTTGATTCTGGATTGATAGATGCTGGTAGTACGTTCCAAATTGATACAACTGGTCTAGAAACAGACACATACGAGTACTTCTGCATAGTTCATCCATGGATGATAGGTTCTATAACTGTAGAATAATGTTGCAAAAAAAAATAATAATATCTAATCTACTTAGAGAAAATTTAGTACAACATGCGAATAAGCAATACCCATATGAGGCATGTGCTATACTTTTAGGAAACACCAACGAAGAAACTTGGGAAACTACTGAAATATTTCTCACTGAAAATACTGACAAATCAGAAATTAATTTTACAGTATCAAACGAACAGTTATTGGAAGGATACACAAAAGCAGAAGAAAATGGACTTGATGTTGTTGGAATATTTCACTCACACCCAAAGTCAGAACCGTCACCATCTAACACAGATATAAAATTCATGAAAGGAAATCCTGTCCCATGGGTTATTTATTCTGGATTGACAAATGATATGAAAGCGTATCTTCTAGAATCGGAAGTAATTCAAATTCCAATAAATTAAATTTTGTTAAAAGTAATTTTTGTACCCTCATTCATCTTTGACAGTATATTTTTATCAGGATTTGTAATTTTGCCTATAACGTTAACAGGTGAATATGGTTTTATCTCTCCGCTTTTACCGATTGGTGTAGGACCGAAAAATAAACATATTGCTTTTCCACTGGGCCAATAAGCAACGTCATTAAGATTAACCAAATCCTTTGCATTTTCTTCAGGCTGAGTGATTGGAGATTCATCAGTATAGATCTCCTCACCCCAAATATGCGCGTTGACTGAGAACGGTAATGATTTTAAAAGACTAGTACAAGTTTTAGGAGAACTGGTATCATCCAGTTCTATAATTATATTCTCTAATTCTGGAATGCTAGCAAGTATTTTTTTTTTCATGGAATAATTGTTTAGATTAAATACTCCTTAATTTTATGCTTATTATGGCAATGGATATACATGTCTACGATACTTATGTTAAAGCCAAAGATGGTCATACTATGCACTTTGATGTTATAACAAATGTGCAGGATCATGACAAAGCAATTGAATATGCTAAACAATGGCTAGCAACAGTTGGTGAAGATGGCGCAAAGGTGACAGGAGACGAATGCCAATTTTGTCACACACAGGGTGCCCCAGAACCAGTTGAAAATGAAATCAAAGAGAAGGGATTCTTCATCCAAAAAATGGAAGGATGTTCATAAACTTCTTTTTAATTTAAAATTTTTCAAACTTTATTGATAACATATTCTATCTGAAACTATGTCTGAAAAAAACTACTATCGCTCAACAATTGAAGGTGAAAAAAGTACCCAGTGGATTTGTGGCTGTTTTGAGACTAGCGATGGTTTCTTCAAATTTTGCGACAAGCATGGGACTACATTACGCAAAGCTGTAGTAGCACAAATTGATGAGCTTGATATTACCAGAATTGAGAAATAATGTTGAATTTACAATGCGATTATAGCTACAAATACGGAAACAAAAACTATTGATACGGTACTTAATAATTTTATAACAGTATTAAGTGCAGGTCCAGCTGTGTCTTTGTAGGGGTCTCCTATAATATCACCAACTACTGTAACTTTGTGTTCTTCAGTTCCTCTTTCTCCCTTCATTTCTATGAGTTTTTTAGCATTATCCCATGCCCCTCCAGTATTTACCATATGATAAGCAAGACATATGCCAGTAACTACTGCACCCAATAACAAACCAGCCACTGCAGGAGGACCTAGTAAAATTCCAAGAATTATGGGAGCCGCAACAGCAACGCTTGCAGATTTCCAAAGTTCTTTAATTGATGCAACAGTTGCTATATCCACACACTTGGCATAATCTGGTTTTGACTTGCCAGTAAGTATTCCAGGATCTCTCTTGAATTGACCTCTTATTTCGTCAATAAGCGTGAAAGCAGCACGTGAAACACCAGAGATTAATTGGCCAGTGATAATGAAAGGAATTAAACCGCCAACCAATAGACCTACAATAACTGCAGGATTTGTTAATGAATAATCAAACGCGGTGTGAAAAAATTCAGCCGCTTCATATTGGAAAGCCTGAATCATAGCTAAAGCAGCAAGTCCCGCACTCGCAATTGCAAATCCCTTAGTTATTGCCTTTGTTGTATTTCCTACGGCATCAATTTCATCAGTAATTTTACGGTTTTTTTCTCCCATACCTGTCATCTCCACAATTCCACCTGCATTATCAGCAATGGGACCAAAAGCATCAATACTTAACACAATTCCTGCAAGACTTAGCATTGACATTGCAGTGAGCGATGTTCCAAATATTCCATACAAAAGTGCTTGAGATGGATCCGGTGCAAATGAAGATGCCAATGAAAATGATACAATGATTGCAACTATCAATGCAATCATGAAAGGACCTGTAGAACGCATACCTTGTATGATACCCATTAAAGTTAATGAGGCGTAGCCCCACTTTGCCGAATCAGCAATATCCTTGACAGGTTTATATCTGTAATTTGTAAAATGATCAGTAATTTTTTGTATTACGGGTACAAGAATCACACCAATTACTGTTGTCCCGAATAATGCGTACGTTAGGTCTGAAAGTCCAAGAAATTGATAAGCAAAGACGAAGTTTAAAGCAATTGCAACAGATGCTGAAACGTAAAAAGATTTGTTAAGTGGTTTCATAACATCAGTAACGTTTCTAGAGGTTATAGTGACTGCACCTATTATGGAAGCAATTATTCCTGATGCGCCAACTAGAATCGGATAAAGCACAATGTCAGGAAACCCGATAAGAGCTGCAATCAACAAAGATGCTAACATAGTAACTATGTAGGACTCGTAAACATCTGAGCCCATGCCTGCGGCATCACCAACATTATCGCCAACATTATCTGCAATTGTAGCTGGGTTTCGTGGATCATCCTCAGGAATATTTGCCTCAACTTTTCCAACTAAATCAGCAGCCATATCTGCTGCTTTAGTGAAAATGCCGCCGCCAATTCTAATGAATAACGCGATTAAACTTGCTCCAATTCCGACGCCAGCTATCGTAATTGGATCAGGAAATACAAGATAAAGTGATGCCATAGCGACTAAAGCCATTGCTGGAATTGTAAGACCTACAGTCGCGCCACCTCTGAATGCTAATGCAAAAGTTTTTCCCAGTCCACTATCAGTAGCATTCGCAGCTCTGACTGCCGCCTTTACAGTAATTTTTAATGAAATTAACCCAGCCACCGCTGACAGGGTTGCGCCAACAGCAAATGCTATTCCGTTAGAGGAACCTATGAAGGCACCGATAATGACTGCCAAGCCTATGGCTACTGGAATGATTATTTTCATTTCCCTTTTGAGAAATGCTGATGCACCTTCCTTCACAGCATTTGAAATTTCTTGCATTTCTTTTGTTCCAGGTTTTTGTTTGGAAACCCAAGCTGCAAAACCAGCTGCTACAGCAAAAGAAGCTATTGCCGCACAAATTGGCAGGAGTTCAGAAATTTCCATATTATACTTGCAATGCCTATAGGTTGTAAATATAAATCATCAAGCAAAAATTTTTACTTAATTCATTTTCTTTTTTGATATGGCAGAAACTTCTTTCCTTGCAAGCCTTGCCTGACAAGTTTGTTAAACCTCTTTCCATGACTTAGGTATGGAAACCTCTGGTGGATCAATTCATGCACGATTGTATTCTCTAGATCCTTATCATTAGAAATTTTCCTGACATTTATGAATATGAGATTCTGCTTATTGTATGAGAGACCCAAATATTTGTAGGCTGAAGTACGCGCACCCTCTGTCACCTCCCTTGGCATATCAAGAACCTCACGCGTAGTGAGAAGTACTTTGGGTTCTGGAATGGAAAAGCGCTTAGCGTATATTCCAACCTTTTCATAAATTTTCAATCGTAGATCAGGATCTATCTTCACATGAGATAATCTCATAATGTTAGTTTATCATGCAATGTCAATTGTTACTCTGATCTTGGTTTAGCTTTACAAAGCAGGGTCAGAGTTTAGTAGTGTAATCATAAATCATACAGCCACCGTCTCATCATACCCCTAGTTCATTACATCAAGTATTTTTTGAACCTTCGCCCGTATTTCAGGCGTGATTGTAACAATAACCAAGCCCTCGTTCGGCTGGCCGTACATCACGACAGAATTTTCAGGTGCATGAATACATACAGGTATAACAAGAAGATCCTCCTCCCCATCTACTGTGATTCTAACTGGTGGTTCACTAGAAAACGCCTTTTGAATAACTTGTATGCTTTCCTCAGTTATTTCACCAGGCGGGTTTTTACAGGAAAGTTTTGTATTTATTGTGTCATCAGCAGGAACGGTACACTCACTGCGTTTTTCGAGACCATCTATGATTTGGATCTGTGGTTTGAGACCCAATTGTAACATGTTTTCAGTTGTCCTATCTCCTACTGTAATTATAACTGATTCAGCAGAAATTTTTTTTATAATATTTTCTTTGTTTGGATCATTGTCACTGATTAAATTTCCTAATGGGTTTTTGAGTTGATCACGAAGATCATCAGGTAGTTGCAAGAAAATCTAACTAGTTATTGGAATTAGTACTTTGTATTCTCCGAATAGATGTTGTGTAATAGCATCCTGTGTTACTAGTTCTAACTCAGCCCAAAGTTTGTTAGATATAGATTCAGTAGGTTCATCAGATTCATCAGGTATATCAGGAAAAAATATTCCGAATTGTTCAGTTCTTTCTTCAGGAGATAAACCATCCCATTTTGTTCCTGCTTCCAGTCGTTGCTGTATCTTAAAGTGTTGCATACTGCACTGCGCTGCAATATTTTTAGCGGCTACAGTAAATGCTTTAGCGCTTGGAGAATCAGGTTGTGCAATCATGACAGGTTTTCCCAACTCAGATCCTTCCATAATTCCTGAATTGAGTGGTATTGTACCAACTACTGGCATGTTATGCCTTTTACTAATTCTTTCTGCACCACCCTTACCAAATATGTAATGTTTTTCGTTACACTTTGAACACTCAAAATAACTCATATTTTCAACAACACCTAACATTGGTACCATAAGCGTACTAAACATTCCAATTGCTTTACTAGCAACACTACTTGCTACCTCCTGCGGAGTTGTAACAACAAGAATTCCTGTAGGTTGACATGTTTGTGCTAATGTTAATGGTATATCACCAGTACCAGGTGGTAGATCCACAATTAGATAATCTAAATCAGTCCAAAGAGTATCAACTAAAAACTGTTTTATAATTCCAGATATGATTGGACCTCTGTAAATTGCTGCTTGATGAGGCTGCTGTGCAAAAAAACCAAAAGACACAACCTTAATACCCTCATATTCTGGTGGCACTAATTTCCGTTTATCTTGATCCATCGCTACATCCATTTCAGTTCCCTTCATTCCAAGCATTAGTGGTATACTTGGACCATAGATGTCAGCATCTAACAAACCAACTTTAGCTCCAGTTTTTGCAAGTGCCAATGAAAGATTTAGTGCTACTGTGGATTTTCCAACTCCGCCTTTTCCACTGGCGACAGCTACAATATTTTTAACGCCTTTCATAAATTCATCTGCATCCAGTGATCTTCCTTCCATCACCTTTGCAGTTACATTCATGTCAAGATTATTAATTCCATCAAGTTCATCTATTGCCTTACGAACATCTGATTCTATCTCTTCATTAAATGGACATGCAGGTGTTGTAAGCTCAAGCGTAAATTTTAGATTGCCAGAATCAAGCTCAAGATCCTTAATCATTCCCATTGATACTATGTCTTTTTTGATGTCAGGATCAATTACAGTTGAAAGTTTGTTGATAACATCGTCAACGCCAACCATGCGCAAAATCCTTCCCTACTTTATTTAAAGATAGGCAGATTTAGCTTGGCATAATTCAAAAATTAAATTTGTTATCTAAATCAGGCATGGTTTTCCAAAAGGTTCATAAGGTGAAAATCGATACCACAACAAAGTGTTTTCTGTTTCTACGCTCGAAGATATTGTTAGGATTCCGCCTAATCTTTTTGGTACATCATTGAATAAAGCGGCAATCAATATACTAAAGTCAAAATATGAAAGCATGGTTAAACCTGATTTAGGTTATATCATAATCATCCTTGACGCGAAAGTAGAGACGATGGGCAAGATTATCCCTGGTGATGGTGGGACATTTCATAGAGTCACATTTGATGCATTGACGTTTTATCCAAAACTTCAAGAGATAATCTATGGCGAACTTGTAGATATTACTGACTTTGGAGCATTTGTTAGAATTGGTCCTACTGATGCATTACTACACCTGTCGCAAGTGATGGATGATTATCTAAAAAGTAATATTGCGTCTGGTGTCATACTTGCGAATCAAAGCGGGCGAACGCTAAAAATTGGTTCTACAATCAGAACAAGAATTACAGCTGTGTCAATTGGTAAGGCATCAACAATGGGAAAAATTGGTATTACATGTAGGCAACCATTTTTAGGTGCCGATGAATGGATAGAGGAAGATCTTAAAAAAGCCAGTGGTGTCGAAGAAAAAGTAGAAGCTAAGAAAGATAAGAAAGAAGAAAAAGTAGAAGCTAAGAAAGACAAGAAAGAAGAAAAAGTAGAAGTCAAGGCGAAGTAATATGGTAAAAGAATTAGCATGTAGGAAATGCAAATGTGTTACTATAGCTAAGATCTGTCCAGCATGTAAATCGTCAGACCTAACTCCATACTGGGAGGGAATAGTTGTAGTAGCAAATCCAGAACAATCTAGAATTGCAAAAACCTTGAAAATAACTGTAAAGGGGAAATATGCACTTAAGGTAACCTAAGTTGGGTACCAATATTAAAAAAGAATTATTACGATTTGTTTCTGAAGATATACAGAGTGGTGATATCACAAGTGTGTTATTACCAAAAAAGAAGATTAAAGCTAAAATTATTTCAAGAGAGGAGGGTATTTTAGCTGGTGTCAGATTTGCAAGAGAAATATTTCATCTAAAAGGTTGTCGCGTTAAAATAATGAAAAAAGATGGTACTAGGTTAAAACCAAACCAAGCAGTTTTAGAAGTATCGGGTAATGCAAGGACGATTTTGTCATGTGAGAGGACAGTCTTAAACCTGTTATCAAGAATGAGTGGAATTGCTACTCATACCAATTTGCTAGTATCAAAAATTAAAAAAATAAACAAAAAGACAAGCCTTTATTCAACAAGAAAGACTGCACCAGGACTCAGATATTTTGACAAAGAGGCTGTCAAAATTGGTGGAGGGCACAAGCATAGAATGGCATTGGATGACATGGTTATGATAAAAGATAATCATTTGTTAGTATGCAATTCAATAGAAGATATTATCAAAAGTGCACGAAAAAAACACAAGCGTGTTGAGGTAGAAGTAGAAAATCAAAAGAAT
>JAYGCB010000046.1:0-8774 GCA_046583565.1 Candidatus Nitrosopelagicus sp.
AAAGAGAGTAAAGAATTTGTGGCTTGCTGCAGTTTATCAGCCTGTGATTCAATCTTGGTACTATCGCTTTCCAGATCAAATGCGGTTTTTAGTATGTGAATGAGTTCCGGCTTTCTGTGTAAGTTTTGTATTTTAATGAAATTGTTTCTAGTTACATAGCCTAAATAAAAATAACAGTCAGAAAGCAATGAATGATTTTTCAGATAATGAGATTTTTGCCCAATTATTTTGGAATGTAAATTTTCTTCAATCATGTCTGAAAATCCCATAGTTGATGTTGACATTCTTGAAAGGAGAGATGGAGTAGCTCGCTCAATCCCAATTGACTCAGTCACTACTAAAATGAATTCGTTGATTTTACTTTTATCAAATTCGCGTAAAAATTTTAACATATGTGTGGGACTTGGACGCTGAAAATTTATCACAGATATTGCATCAGCTATGAAATACGCACCAGATTTTATCCATGAAGAAGCATATGTATCGGTGCCAAGTTTATTTTTTGCCTTGGAAATACATATTCCTGCTTCTATCAGACAATTTTTTACATACGAGTTGAAAATTTGTTCCTTTTTTTCTTTGATTTTTGATAATAGTATACGTAGTTCCCATTGTTCATCATATAGGATGGTCATGTTATGATATTGCAGCAAAATATCAGGAGAAGTTTCTGTTAATGAGCCATGATAAATTTGATAAAAGATTCCGTCATATTCAAGAATGGATTCTTTCTGCTTTTTTCCGTCAAAAACTGTAATATCATATTCACAGCAATCATAACCGTGATCGTTGTTCCTACATCCACCCATTCCAACAGGATAATCCTTAACGGCAATCTTCTCTAACAAATTTTTAACATCCAAGCAAAAATTATAGAAACAAATTTTGTATAAAGTTTCAAAATTATAACTTTTAACCATTGATGTAATATCATCAAAGTTCTTTGAAATGACATTAAAATGAATCTGACAATTGCTTTAAATTGTGATGTATTCTGATTTCTTCAAGCTCCTGTGGTGTAGTCCGGCCAAGCATATTGGCTTCTCAAGCCAATGATCCCGGGTTCAAATCCCGGCGGGAGCATTTTTGTTTTCAATTAGTTTGCTTAAATAATTCAAACATGCTTTAACTCTATTGACATTACGTGACCTGTCATTAAAACAGGAATACAGATCAGACAAAGATGATGTTGTCTCGGAGTTTTTTATTCCATGTTTGACAAATAGTATTCAATATGATAGAACGATAGAATACATTTCAGTAAAAAGTCTTTCAACGCTAACTTTTGGATTAGAAAATATTCAAGATCACCATGCAAAAATCAGGCTAATTTCAGGGCACAGGTTCAGTACTCACGACTTGAATGTTATAACAAAACTCTTTGACCATCAGGATAAGCGTAGATTTAATGGTAATCTCATTATGGATAACAAAATTGGCAAAATCATGGATAAAAAAATTGAAAACTTTTTCAAGGATGTCAAAATTCAACAGCTTGAGAGTATAATAAGAGACTTCAAACTTGAAGTGAAAGTTGCAATTCCAAATTCGGAATTTGTTGATGGAGTGTTTGAGGAACGGCTTGGAATATTTAGAGATACAAATGATGACGTTGTTGCTTTTTCAGGCACTTCAAATGTTACCTTTGACGCTGAAAATCGAAACTTTGAATCTGTAGATGTTTTTACCTCATGGGATGACAAATCACGCGTAGATCAAAAGATTAAAAATTTTGAAGATTTGTGGACTAACAAAACAAACTTTATTCAAGTATACGACTTGCCATACGCAGAAAGAAATAATCTTTTAAAATATTCAACGGATTGGGCAATCGACAAAAATTAGGCTAGAAATCAAAGTGTTTCATCTCCATTTTTGGAATATTTTGATTAAAATTTATTCTTGAGATTTTGTAATAGATTATTTCTCCACGTCTTTCTATTACTGCAATAATTGGCTCTTTTCCCATCTTAGTTATTTCCTCAATTTTTTTTTGTAACATCCCTACCTTTTCCTGCTTTCCTTCATTAAAACTAAAGACCAAAAACTTGGCACCTTTTTCACCAAAATCTCCTTTACCATAAACTCTGAAGTCTGAACCAAAACCAAATCCGTCCTTAACTGTATATCCTCTGGTCCTAAGATCTCGATAAACTAAAAATTGTGTTAAAACGTCATCATTTTGCTTTTTGTAAATTTGTAAAAGTGAATCAAAGCCAATATTCTTTTTTCCTTTGAAAATTTTTAGTTTATCAGTGTATAAAAGATAAAGTGACTCGAAGGGTTTTAGCAATAATTTGTTTTTCTCCATTTCTCCATAGCCCTTCTGTTCAAGCTCCTGTTGGATATCAGGATCTAAAATTAAACTCTGATTTTTTATCAAAACTCCTTGTATGGAGTCTTTTTCAATTGACATGAAAAATTTCATGATTGCTCAGAATATAAGGTCTTAAGATAACCGTTAAAATATGGGTAGAAATGCATGAGTAAATTATGCACGGTCAATGCTATAGAAGAGCCAATGGGCAACCATATACTAGAAAGAAGTACATAAAAGGTAAACCTCAAATTAAAATTGCAAAATTTGAGGGTGGTCAAAAAGGGAATTATGATTTTAGTGTTGAGCTTTTGATTAATGAGAGAATTCAGATAACACATATGGCTATAGAATCTACCAGATTGGCAGCAAATAAAACACTTGAGAAAACAACTGGTGAAACAGGCTATTTTTCAAAACTACGAATATATCCACATGTATTACTTCGAGAAAATAAGATGATTGCTGCTGCTGGTGCGGATCGTCTACAAGAGGGTATGAGAAGAGCATTTGGAAAGGCGGTAAGTCTAGCGGCACGCGTAGTGCAAGGTCAGTGTATAATGGAAATGCATGTAAAAAAGCAACATGTAGAAGCAGCTAAAAAGGCACTAAAAGGAGCATGTGTAAAATTGCCTGGCACTCCAACAATCCGTGTTGTTCCCCTAAATTAAGAAAAAGAAATATCTAAAAATTTACTTTGATGTTGTTTTACTAATTCAATAAAATCAGAAAATTCTTTCTCTGTCGGATCTCTTTTTAAAATTCTTCTAGATTGATAATAGAATGAATTGTAAAGTCTTCCAATCATTACGCCATAACCAAATGAGTTTACATCCGATGATAATTCTAATGAATTAATCAATAATGTGATTTCCTTTACTTTCACCATAGTTTCATGTATTTTTTCTTGCATAATTTTTTGAATTTTTTTATCCATGATTTTCTTAAATTGATTATGGTTAAAAAGAATATGAAAAAATCATTACGCTTTAATAGACTTGGGCGAATTTATCGATAAGCAGTCGTAGTATAGTTTGGTTATTATTCTAGCTTGCCAAGTTAGTGACCCGGGTTCAAATCCCGGCGACTGCATGAAATTTCTAATCACGTTTTTTTTGTATGCCATTTTTTATCATATCTAAAGCCTGCAATGCTTTCTCTGGTTTAGGTAGCTGAACCATGAAAATTTTATCTTGGTTGACTTCGGAATATTGTGGAGGAGATAAGGCAAACATAGTGGTGTTTGCTAATGACCTGAAAAATTCAAACGAATCATTTGCATAAATTAGAAATTCTTCATGTATATCCCCATAGGAAAAATTCAATACAATCTCAACAAAGACATGTCCTAAGCCATCCTGTAATATGTTAAGATCAGTATTAACAGAAACAGGTTTTCCATAAATTTTTGACATGATTTCATCAAACCGCCTATCAGTTAGTATGATTCTAGGCACATTTTGTCCATTAAAATCAAAAACCCCAATATCCTTGTGAACACGTTCAAGCATATGTTCAATTTCCTTGCTAGTCATCTTCTAAGATTTTGAAAGTTTTGGGATGATTTTATCACCGATCTTAATAAGGAAGGGCGACATAAACGCGGTAATTATAGTTATCAATCCTATTAACGGAAAAAGGAATGCGCTGACTACACCCATGTCTACACCGACTTTAACAATAACAATTGAGAATTCTCCACGGGGTGCTGACAGTGCAAAGGCAGCACGCAATGCTTTTTCTTTAGGTTGCTTGAATATGGTATTGCCTAGGAGATTTCCTCCCAACTTCATTGCTGTTGTAACTGCGATCAATGCAATTGCAATGAAAATATAACTTGATAACTGTGTAATGTCCATCAAGGCACCAACTGATACAAAGAAAATAGCAACAAACATGTCCTTTATAGGACTGGATAAAATTTTTGAAACCTCGGAAGACTTGGATTCCGCAACCAAAACACCAGCCAAAAATGCGCCGATCGCTACAGAAAGTCCTACTACGTTTGCCAAAAGTGCGTAACCAAAACAAAGACCAAGAACGCTAAGCAGTAAAATTTCTCTATTTTCAGCACTTGCAACCTTATCAATTAATGGCGGAATCACTCGCCTTCCAATTGTAAATGTTCCAACAATTAGACCAGCTGCCACTAACGCAACTAAAACTACAGCTTCTACCGAAACAGCTCCAACTAAGGCAACTGATTCAAGTGATGCAATTAGTATGACTGCAATAACGTCCTCAACTATTAAAACACCCAAAACAAGAATGGATGACTCCTTTTTAATTTTCCCAGCGTCTTCAAGGATTTTGATAATTATTGCTGTACTGCTGATTGAAAGTGCAGCTGCGATAAATAATGAATCCATAAAGTTTAAGCCTAGTGCACTTGCTGCAATAAAGACTACGCCCAGCGTAGCAAAGAGCCCCAATGTACCACTGCCTATTGCTACTCTTCCAATTGAACGAATTTTTGCAAATGGGAATTCAATACCAATGACAAAAAGCAGTAAAATTACACCAATATCAGCAAAAAGGTTCAATGCTGAAATGTCAGACAAAATTCCAGTCCCAGTAACTGCAACTGTTCCACCATTCTCACCCAAAAAGGATGTCCATAAAGGAGAAAGAGGACCTATTATCATTCCAGCAAACAAGTACCCTATAATCAAGGGCTGACGAATTTTAAAAAATGCAAGCGTTACTATTGCCGCTAAGATCATTATAATTGCCAGATCAGTTACAAAAGTTTCGTGTGGTAGTTGTAGGGGGTTAATCCTATCAACAAAAGTAGAAATGCTTTCACTTAAGGAGGATTGAACACTATCCTGAGATTGAATTTGTAAAAAAAAATCCTTCACTTACTTATTTGGTGCTTGCATCTTAAAAGTGATCGCTGTTTTATTATACAAACAGGTTTTTCACATGACTGGTAGGTAATTTTACAATCACCTTATTATTAATAGTACGGTACCATACCGTAATATATGATTCAATGTGAATATTGTGACAAAAATTTCATAGAGAGTATGAATGGTCTAGCTGAAAAGACATTTCATGAGATGCTGCATGCGCCTGAAATTGTCAATCAGTAAAGCCTAATCCTTTTATTTTATTTTAGCGAGCTTTTTAACAACATCAAAATATGTTTAGATATAATGTCTGCCAAAACAAACTCTGATAAAACTCCAGATATTTCTGCATTATTAAAAAATCTTGAGAATATAAAATCTGAATTTATAACACTTAGAGAATACGTAGGTAGTAGTACTGATGAACTGGAAGAAAAAATTTCTGGCGTTGTAGAGATGTTAGGTAGATCTGATGCATCTTCTGCTGAATTTCATAAGAAAGCGGACTCGGTAATTCAAGAATTACAAAAAATAAGAAATGCCACGAATAAGGCAACAAGCAATACCTCTAAGGAAGTTATCGGTTTATTGAAATTATCAGAATATCAATCAAACATACGTATGCATGCTGAATCAAAATATGGCTCACTGCAGGATATCGAAAAAATGGCCGAACAGACAGCGGAAATCATTAACGATTTTGACAAATTATCCATCGAGGCGGAAAATAAAATTCCTTTACCACATGAGGTTAGGCAATGGGCTATAAGCACAATTTTTGATTGTGCAGATAGATGGGAAATTAGGTTTGCTGATGTGTTTAATAGATTGCTAGAATCATTGGGTAAAAATTTACTGAAAGAATCGATAAGAGTGCAACAGGTTAGAGATGTTTTTGGTACTAGGGCAATTGATCAAATTAAAAATGAACTAGACCTGTCTTAAACACCATTTGATTTGTCAAAAGACTCCAAATGTTGCTTTTTTCTTTTAAGAATGGTAAATATTCCAATTATTGCAGCAATCCAAACACATGTGAAAAGAATGTTCGAAACACTTGCATACATGTAAGGCACTATGTCCATCATATTTCCCTGTATTATCTCTGCCCGTAGACTAATATCCATCATTCCCGTATGAAATGCTGAACTGTCCCTAGGAACAGCTGAAGTTTTTACAGCGCTAGCTTCCATTACATCCAAATCAGCCTGAATTCTTGAAAAATTAGTGGTCTCAGTTGGGAATAACCATACAGCATTTCCCTCTGTAGGAACAAAACCCTTGATTGCATTAATATCAGCTATGATGGTTTTTGGCTCAGAACTTGCCATAATTCTATCAAACAGTCCTATTGATTGATCCATAGGATAAACATCGTTTTGATAACCAGTATATGACGAATATGCACCAAAACAGATTATTGCAACTATTCCAGCCATTGCAAGTTTATGTATAATATCAGCCATCTTTTCCTCTTTTGTTTTAGTATAAACAATTTTTGAATCACCTCTTTTAAATCTTGTATGCGAGAAACTCAAACAAGCAATATACAAGAATCCTATCGTCTGCAAAGCAATTATTGGAACCCATATGGGGTTTCCTGAGAAAATTGCAATGAAAATTCCCAGAATACCATAAATGCCAAAGAAAAGCTCTAGCAACGTAGTTTGAGAGAACGGTAGGTTGTAAGCTTTGGCTCTCCAATCATCTGTGTTTTTTACTATACCGTATTTTGGAGTGCGCAGAAATTCATTCTTTCTTCCCAATACTGCATCTAACACAGCAACAGTATTGTTGACCGACATTCCTATAGAATAAATTATCAGATATGGCATAACCATTGCCTTTTGTTTCCAATTTTTATCATACATGTTATGTATTATGTACAAGTATGCTCCTGGTCCCATAGCAAAATATGTTGCAAGTGTTATTACAGGTAGAAAGCTAACAACATACAGATTCACATTAGATGCTATAAGAATTGGAAGTGTTAAAAATTGGATCAGCATTAGTGGAAATACAATATGACGAGTTAGCTGTACGAAAGCTTGAAGCTTTGCATCAAATGGAATTTTTCGCTTAGCTAGAATACCACCGAGAAGTTTCAGAGCGCATTGAATCGATCCTTTTGACCACCTAAACTGTTGCCTTTTTGCACCATTCATCTGGACTGGAAGTTCGGCGTCAACAACTATTTCTGGTACGAAAAGACATTTCCAACCTTTCATCTGTGCCCTATAACTCAAATCCAAGTCTTCAACGAGTGTTGCAGTGTGCCACCCTCCAGAATCTTCTATGCATTCTTTTCTCCAAATTCCGGCAGTTCCGTTAAAATTCATGAATAGGTTAGAGTTACTTTTTGCCCTTTGTTCGATCAAGAAATGAAAGTCTAAACTTAGTGCCTGTGCTTGCGTTAAAGCAGAGTAATTTTCGTTTACATGCCCCCATCTACACTGTACAAGTCCAATGTTTGGTTTAGAAAAATAAGGAATTGTTTTTTTTAGATACCATTTTGGCGGAATAAAGTCCGCATCAAAAATTGCAACAAATTCACTCTTTGTATATTTCATAGCATACTTTAGCGCTCCAGCCTTGTAACCATCCCTAGTTCCACGTCTAATGTGGGAAATATCAAAGCCCATACGCTTGTAATTTTGGACAAGGCATGAAATTTGTTCCGTTGTATCATCATCAGAATCATCTAGAACCATAATGCGCATCTTTTCTTTTGGATAATCAAGATCACAAACAGAATTTATCAAACGCCTTGTGACATACTTTTCATTATAAATGGGAAGATGAATTGTAACAGTTGGTTCACCTACTGTGGAAATATTCTGATTTTCCTTTCTGCGCCCTGAAAGAAATGCCAGATAATAGAAATTACATGTATAAGCAATTATGATAATCGCGCAAGCTATGAAAATATTAAAAATGAATCCAGTGAAAGGATTTGACGTTAATGGTTCCATCTTACAATACTGTCAAAATATTATACGATATTAACAGTTACCGAATTTATTGTTAATTGTGACTAATCACGATTGTAAATTTTGATCGCTACCGGAGGACAGACATTCTCACATGCAATGCAGAAGATACAGTCTGGCTCGTTAATTTGTAGCGGTTTTTTTGTAGATGCCACATTTCCAGGAAAGTCAGCGAATTCAAAAACATTCACAGGGCATGCATCAATACAAGCTCCGTCTGCAATACAAATATCAAAATCAACAGAAACAAACTCGCCCCAAACACCCATTACCTTGTTATCAGTTCCATCGCGTCCCCAAGTTTTAAGATCATTTCCTGTTTTGGTTTTGAAGGGAGCAGTAAGATCCATCTTGTCTTTATATTCAACATCAATTGGTCCTGGAACTGCTGCCTCTCCGTCTCTGTGTATTACCTGTTTTTTGCCTTCAATTGCTGGCTTTGGTTTTTCTACTTTAGCTATTGGTTTTGCATCCGGTACAATTTGTGCCAGAGGTGTTAATTCCTCTAATCTTGTTAATGCTAGATCTTCAGATAATTTTTCTGTTTTCATAAGAGATTCAACCATCTTGTCAGAAAGTATAGTGTTTCGTAGAAGTGTATCAATAATCATTTTT
>JAYGCB010000050.1:0-2925 GCA_046583565.1 Candidatus Nitrosopelagicus sp.
TAGTTCGGGTAATGATGTAGGACAAATGTTGATAAGTTCAACTGCCTCCGCCTCAGTCAACCCACATTCTTTAACTAGTTTCTGTTTCATTTTTACTGCATCCTTAGGATCAATCTTTACAAATTTTGATACATAATCATACGTCCAACGTTGAATCTGATCTAGTGATTCAGGATCTTGTTTTTCTAAAATTTCCTTTACCTCAGCCAATGATACCATACGTTTCTTGATTACTTCTTCCATGAATTAAACACCAAACGGTTTGATATGGTCGAATCTAGTGATTAAGGTTTTCGATTTATCACCTAATTTAATATCAAGAATTACACTTCGTTTTCCAACCCAATTTACAATACCAACTTTACCATGATATCGCTTATGTGGTAGGCCTTTATGCTGCCTTGGATCAATAATCACCAAAGCCCTATCACCTTCATGATATTCATGAAGTAAAAATGAAACACCTCTAGGAGCGTCTTTTGTCATAATTGACCTGGATTTCCACCTAAATCCATGAGAACGACCCCCTGGTTTTTTAGTAGTCATGCTAGGAATATGACTCTGAAACCCTTATTTTAATACTGACACTCCCGTGTATGTATTACTTTGATGTCAGTTCCGTCTCGCACTGCATCTAAAATATTTTTAATCGGCTTGATAGGCGCCGGCTTGGTCAAACCGCCGATGGAAGCCTTCAAGAAGGCGTTGCATGGATTTGCAAAGAAATACGAAATCTGATTATGAAATGGTCATTATTCCATTGGTGATAAGCCACTGAAGTCCTGAAACAAATGCCGAGTCAGGAATCTGCCCGCTTGCCCACCATCCAGCATTGTTCTTAATCCAGTTAGGTATGACGCTGTATCCAGTCTCTGCACCCTGTTCAGTTGACGGTATCGTCATGATTTCGTTTGATATGAGCCATTGTATGCCTGAAACAAACGCATTGTCATCAATCTGTCCGTCAGCCCACCATCCAGCATTGTTTTTAATCCAGTCAGGTATGGTAGCTTCTTCAGCTGGTGCACTAACTTGACCTTGACCTACAAAAATTGTAAAGGAAGCAGTCTCAACGGGAATGGCTTGGAATAGAATCCCTTCGACCCCAACATCTATCTTGTATGAACCATCTTCAGGAAACTCTACACTGACAGTTACAGTACCAGGGTTTGTATGTTTTAAAGTACTAGGTCCAGAGATATAATCACCGTCTTTTGATACAGCCGTCCAATAGTCAATATGCTCATAAAGTTTTGAAGTGTCAGGTAATAGAAAGTGGATCTTAATGGTTGTGATTTCTCCCGAGTATGGTGGATCAGGCTCGGTGTAAATTCCTACATCAAGTGATCCGCCACTTGTTGAGGCAACCTGAACGTATTCAACTGCAAAAGCAGCCGGAATAAGCAGAATTGAAACTAGTAAAATTGCAAAAACTGAAAACAGCAGATTTTTCATTACAATTACTATACACCTTGTTTTAAATAAACAATCCTAGAAATTTATCCACACAATCAGGCTACATGGGTTTGCAAAAAAATACGAAATCTGATTTATTGTTGACATTACAATGACATTACGAAGTGCCTAGAAACGTTATTTTTCTTCGCGCGTATATGCCTGACCAATGCCAGATGGCTGTGTGGTTCTCTTGTAGGTGAATGCCATTACCGCAATTGCCATGATGTACGGAAGCATCAGCATGATCTGGTGCGGTGCCTGAACGCCGGCAGCCTGCAAGCTAAATTGTAAGGCGTCTACCATTCCAAATAGCATACATGCAGCAAGGACAAGCCATTATTGATACTAGACAAACTGCTGTTTCTATTAATGTGAAATTGGATATTCCGTTTATAGGAAAAAATGAGGATTATTTCGGCTAGCGAAAACTCAGTTTCTGATAAATCTGATCAAAACTTAACTAGTTCTAGTCACAAAAATAGGTGTTGAAGTCCCTTACACGGGACAAAAGCGTCACGAGTAAAAACTGCCATCATAATACCCTATATTAACCCTCTAAGGCTGGTTCTGCTTTAATACTGCAAAAAACCTATTTTAATATGGTTTATGCGATTGGTAAAGACACTGCAGCTCATACAATTGGTAAAGACACTGCAGTTCATACAATTGGTAAAGACACTATAGCTCATACAGTAGAGTCTTTAATGTCAGATCATTTCACTAGGCTTGCGTCTTTTTATTCACAGAATAGAACATTTGATCATGAAGCAATAAACTACATCACAAAAAAACTTGTTTCCATGTCCAATATTACTGCCGCTGACATCGGATGTGGTGATGGAAGATATTCAATAAAATTAATTGAAAAACTTAGAAATAGATTATCACTAACCTGTGTAGATAATAATTATGAAATGTTACGACAAATTTCTAATATATCATCCAACTTCAAAAATTTACAAACAAAATATGCCTTTGCCGAAAAGCTGCCATTTGATGACAACTCGTTAGATTGTATTTTTTCATTTAACGCCATTCATCATTTCAAAATTAATAAATTCGCAAAAGAGTGTAATCGTATCCTAAAAAACAACGGTTTGTTGTTTATTTATACAAGATTAAAAGATCAAAACGAATCCAACATTTGGAGTAAATTCTTTCCAGATTTCTCTAAAAAGGAAAATAGGCTTTTTGATATTCAAGGCTTGACAAAATGCATTTCCAACCAGACTAACCTAAATTTAAAATCTAGTGAATTTTTCGAGCATAAACGTTCATCAAACCTACAAACACTTGTTAAGAGAGCTGAAATGAAACATTATTCTACTTTTTCGCTATACTCTATTTCAGAGTTTGAGAAATCTCTTGGAAAATTCAAACAAAACATCTATCAAAACTTCAACAATCCTGAAAATATTCAATGGGTCGATGAAAACACAATGTTTGTCTTTCAAAAAAACACTTCCA
>JAYGCB010000081.1:0-14774 GCA_046583565.1 Candidatus Nitrosopelagicus sp.
GTTGGTGGTATGATCATTATTCCATTTGATATTAGCCATTGTATGCCGGAAACAAACGAATTATTATCTATTAATCCGTCAGCCCACCACCCAGCATTGTTCTTGATCCAGTCAGGTATTGTTGCCTCTTGAGCTGAAACACTAGGAACAAACATCATGCTGACTAAGAAAAGTCCAAAAAACACGGTGAGATTATTTTTTAGCATAACTTTGTATCTGATATATCTGATTTTTTTATACTTTTATTATTTATCGTTACACTATTTTTCCCTCAATTTCCAAGCAGGTTTTTTGATGGATTAGATATGCATTAGATAGCAGGCAAGAACTAACGTGTTTTATTCCAGTAGATATATTAACGGTCTTCAAATTAAAAATTTGAAGTAGTAAAATGTCATACAGAGGAGAACGAGAAATGCACAAAGCGACCTGTGGAGATTGTGGCAATGAATGTCAAGTTCCATTCGAGCCAAGAGGTGACAAGCCAGTCTATTGCAACGAATGTTTTCCAAAACACAAACAAGAAAGCCGAGGAGGCTCAGGATTTGGTCGAGGAGGCTCAGGTGGCAGAGGAGGCTCTGGTGGCAGAGGTGGCGGAAGATTTGGCGGCGGTGGAGGCTTTAACCGAAGACCGCGAGAAATGCACAAGGCGACTTGTGGAGACTGTGGCAAGGAATGTGAAGTTCCATTCGAGCCATCAGGAGACAAGCCAGTCTATTGCAGCGAATGTTTTCAAAGTCATAGAAGAAACTAGAATCATACTAGTATAATGGACAAAACAAACCCAATTCGCAAATATTACGTTGTGCCAATTGTGATAATTATTTTATCAATACTGGCTTTTCTAGGTTTCAAATGATAACAAGAAAACAACTCTTAGCTTCGATTGGCGTCGGCATTCTCGCAATAATTTTTATTATTAGATTTTTGAGCTGATGTGGTCGCATCATGAACGAGTTAATTGCTGTCCTGTGCATTGGCTGTCTTGCCGGCGGCTGGATTCTTTATATGATTGGCAGGAAAAAATGGAAGAAATCCTAGTATCAATCGTGTCTCTGGATTAAAACAGGTTTTTTCTTATTTGCTAATTGCTTCTATGCTTCTGAAAACATTCTTTGCAATAGACTGGTCTGTCTTCTTTTGGTTTGAATGGAACTTCACATTCATTACCGCAATCAGCGCAAGTTGCCTTATGCATTTCTCTGTTTGCTCGATCGTATGACATTTTATCACTCCTAAAAACCGTCAAAATCTACAGCTATTAAACGCTCGTTTTGTAGTTTTTTGACTAAAACATGTTATGAAGTTATGATTCTATCTCTTCTAATGACTTTCTTGGCTTTGTACTAAGATAGAATGCATGGGCACTAATTAAAGCACCAGCGAGCCAAACTTTTGTTGCAAAAATCAAGTTCCACGGTCGCAGAACATCTGGATATTCAACAGCAAGCGTATCAATGTCTGGCGTTGTACCGGTCAAGATCATCTGTGAAGTGATTTCAGCATTCAATATTGTAAAATTCCATAATACTTCATACAAGCAAATTATGGTAAACCCAAGTAACATCAGCTGAAGAAGCGCCATTCTATATGAACGCAAACCAGTTGTCCTTTTCCAACCAATTCTAGAAACACAATACCAACCTATCACACAGGAAAAGAAAAGCCAAGTTGACAGATTTGCAAAGTTCTCAAATGGAACTTGGGTTTGTACCAGAATCTCTCCCATCACAAACATC
This sequence comes from Candidatus Nitrosopelagicus sp., assembly GCA_046583565.1. Classification (GTDB taxonomy): domain Archaea; phylum Thermoproteota; class Nitrososphaeria; order Nitrososphaerales; family Nitrosopumilaceae; genus Nitrosopelagicus. The sequence goes on from JAYGCB010000081.1 coordinate 1,740, forward strand.
CCTTGTTCGTTCCAGTCTTGTGACATAGAGTAAATACCGAAGAATGTTATGGAAGACATTATTATCATACATACGTAGAAAACATAGAGAAATACCCTATATTGTCTGTCATGCTTCTGCAGATGCCGCCTTTTCATTTAATGCCTAAAAGAAATCCATTATAAAAACTTAGAATTTGTCAATGAAACTTATTAAAGAAACAACCATCAAACGTGCTAATGAAAATACCCATAAATATTCCTGATATCGATGATGAAGAAATACGGGAGGTTAGAAATGTTTTATCAGAAAAGTCACTTACCTCATCATCATTTGATGGCGGTGCTCGTGTTCAACAGTTTGAAAAACTTCTATCAAAGTTCGTTAAATCAAAATTTGCGGTAGCTGTTAATTCTGGAACTGCTGCACTTCAAGCATCTCTACACGCCCTAGATATAAAAACTGGTGACGAAGTCTTGATTCCATCATTTACTTTTGTTGCAACTGCAAACTCGGTGAAATCTGTTGGCGCTAAACCAGTATTCGTTGATATCCTAAAAGACAATTATACAATGGATCCTGACGATTTAAGAAAAAAAATTACAAAACGAACCAAGGCAGTAATTCCAGTTCATCTATATGGACACATTGCATACATGAAGGAAATTTTAGAAATAGCAAGAAAGAACAACCTTAAAACAATTGAGGATGCTTCGCAATCACTTGGTTCAAAACTGAATGGGAAACACTCGGGAACATTTTCTCAACTTGGTTGCTTTAGTCTTTATGCTGCAAAGGTAATGACATCTGGAGAGGGAGGCGCTATTGTCACTGATGATAAAAAACTTTTTGAAAAGCTAAAACAAATTCGTAATCACGGTCTGTCTAAGAATCATCTTATAACTACATTTGGTCTTAATTTACGGCTTCCCGAAATTAATGCTGCAATAGCAAAAGTGCAAATGAAAAAATTACCTCTACTCTTAGGACAGCGTAAAAAGAATGCACAAATTCTTACTGAACTTTTAAAGAATTATGATATTATATTGCCAAAACAGCGAAAAGGCGAAACACTGAATTGGTATTTGTATACAATTGCTTTAAAAAACAGAAATAATATAATGAAAAAACTAAATTCTTCAGGAATAGGAGCAACGATTTACTACTCTCCACCAATCCACAAAACACCATATTATAAAACCAAAATAAGCCTTCCAAACACAGAATGGGCTGCTTGTCATGTACTTAGTTTACCGATACATCCGAAAGTAAGTAAATCGGATATGGTAAGAATGAAAAAAACCTTCTCTAGTAATAGAAACTGAATCAGTAACTATCTTTTTGTCGCTGTCTGTTGATTTCGTTTTTTCTTTGATATTCTTTTAAGATGTCATCTGGTGTTAAGTTAAGCTCCATTGAAGCCTGGATTAGAAAATGCCATATGTCGATCAGTTCTTCACGAGCTTCTGTCTCATTGAATGGTACAGATTTTTTCCACCATTTCCAGTTTGTTGTGCGTTGAAGCTCGACAGCCTCATGGATCATTGCTGTACACAAAGCAGAAACTTTTCCTTCAACATCTTTTGGGTATCTATCTAGATTCATCATGTTCTCAAAACTTTTCTGAAGGGAAAAAATTTCCTCGAGCTTATCTTGCATATTACACACAAAGCATTAACATGTATAACTTTTCAGAAGCGAGTAATTTTTTCGTATAACGCAATTCTTTTTTTAATATCCATTTTATTAATTCGTAACAATCCTTCAAGCCCATATCCTTGAACAGCAAATGAGCCCATAACGTTACCATAAATCGCAGATTTTTTAATTGTTGCAAGATCCGTTTTTTTCTTACTTGTCAGATATCCTATCATAGCACCAGCAAACGAGTCGCCAGCACCTGTAGGATCTACAACATTTTCTATAGGTAGACCAACAGACGGAAAAATAACATCCTCAAAGAATAAAATCGAGCCATGCTGACCTTTTTTTATAATAACATACTCTGTTCCCCAATCCATAATTTTTTTGGCACATTTAATCAAGTTGGATTCTTTAGTTAGCAGTTTCGCCTCTTCATCATTTATCACTACAGCATCTACTTGCTTGAACATTTTAACTACTGATGCTTTCTTAGTAGAAATCCAAAATTCAATTGTATCGCACATTGAAAACTTTACACGATCAAATTCTTTAATCAACGCAACATTTTGGTCGGGATCATTATTAGCTAGATACACAAATTGTGATTTCTTATATTGTTCTGGAACAACCGGATGAAAATTTTCAAGAACGTTTAGTTCTGTACGCAATGTAGTTCTTGTGCTTAAAGTTTCATCATACTTTCCATCATAACGAAAAGTTTTCCCATTTTTTACAGAAAGACCATCTAAATTTAGACGACTAGCAAGAATCTTATGATATTTTTTTGGAAAATCTTTTCCTATAACCGCTATTAATCCAGTGTTAACAAAAAAACTTGCTGAAATTCCTGCAAAGGTAGCAGCCCCACCCAACACATCTTTTAACACTTTAGTTGGAGTTCTAATAGTATCAAGTGCTGTGGAACCAAAAACAGTTAACATCATTTCGACACGTATTATTTCGTATAAATCCCTTTCAAAAGGTTCGAAACAAATAATGTGTAAAAATTTTGATCCATTCTTTAAGCCAATTAGAGCTAGCAAATTAAATGAAAATTAAAACTTAGTATGGTATTGGCTAAGATTAAACTACGAATTGGAGATAATGAAATTGAGGTAGATTCTAGAGATTTCTATGTAGACAATAAAACTATAGGAGAAGTTATTGAAAATATTGCCGCACATTTACAAACAAAGAATGTAAGAATAATTACTGGAGATTTTCCAGTTCAAGACAATATACAAGAAGTACACGCTCTAAATTCACTTGAAAATGCGGAGGTTTATGAACCAGAATTTAGTAATCCAACTTCTGTTCCTCCAAAGGAATTGCGAGGAAAACTTTTGATTTTATCAAAAAATTATTTTTTTGATCAGCCAAGAACAGTGCCTGAAACTGTGAATGAGTTAAGGGAACATGGGTGGATTGCAAGTCCATTAGACGTATCAAAGAGCCTATCTAAGATGGCATTTAACAAGGAACTCTTAAAAAATAAGCAGGACAATCGGAGCTACTACTTTGTTAAAGAAGCGATGTTAGCCAACTAAGGATCGGATATAGTCACTTGAAGCATTTTAGCTTCTTGTAGAGGGCAGTCGTTTCCGTCTCTAGGTAGATTAACAATTTTGTCAGCTACTTCCATACCATCTGCAACCTGTCCAAATACGGTATATTCTCTGTCAAGAAATGTGCTATCACTGGTTACAATGAAAAACTGCGAGCCTGCACTATCTGGATCAGACGAACGAGCCATTGATACAATTCCACGAAGGTGTGATCTCGAATTAAATTCGGCTTTCATGTTATAACCAGGACCTCCTGTTCCCCATGTACTTTTATCGGATTCTTTTGTATTTGGATCCCCACCCTGAATCATAAATTTAGGAATTACTCTATGAAATAACGTTCCATCGTAAAACCCTGATTTTGCCAACTTTATGAAATTTCTAACCGTTTCTGGAGCAATATCAGATAATAATTCAAATTGTATATTTCCAAGATTTGTATTAACTATAGCCTTAACCATTTTTCTAGATTTTTAATTTTATCTTAAGAACCTTTGTAATTTTTAATATTAAGAAGCACCAAAGTTAAGGATGATCTCACCAATTTCCAGCAATAAAAAATTATCCTTTATGAGTTTTCAAAACTAATCTTATATAGAACAAGAAAAATCTAATTTTGTGAATCGTACAAACCAAAGCACAATTATTAAACAAACAATCAATTCTTTTCTTGATAAGGGTATTACGGACAAGCAAGACATTTACACCAAAGTTGTAGATGAATTGGGGGTTCCAAGGCCAACTGTAAGACGTGTTGCCCGAGATCTAAGAAACGAACTACTTGAAAAAATTAAGATTTTACAATCAGAAACACAACCAACTCTTTCGCCTGCTATAAAAAAGGCAGCCTAAACTTTTAGCCGGAATATATTATTTCATTTAATAACCATCATTACTGTTATATCCAATCATTTTTTTAACAAAATCATGGGTTTATTCTATAATCAGTTAGCTACTCTTGTTTGTGCTGTTTTTGCGGCTGTTTTGACCCTGCTTTGGCCTATGTTTGTAGACTATGCTGAGGTATTTGATATATTATTTTTATTGGCCGTACCGATTATGTGGTTCTTAACTCTAATTTGCTTTGTATCACAGATAAGCACAGATTGGGTGCACGGCGGCCATAAACCTAGTAAAAAAATAAACAAAAAACCGGTTAATACTGCAGACGGTAAAACGACACCCTAAAAATCACCGTTAACAATTTTCACATTCACATCCATCTGAATGGCTTTCTTTACAGTTTGGGCAGCTAACAGCGCCACCCAAATGACATTTACAAACACAGTTTCCAGGAGCCTTTCCCATAACTGTGAGATAAACACATTATCTTAATAGATATCTGAACATCTTTTAGAGCAATTCATTCTAATCTTAGGGAATAAGCGGGCTTGGAGGGCTTCGATCCCTCGACCTGTAACTTAGGAGGCTACCACGCTATCCATATTGCGCGTCTTTCGACTCTGCGCCACAAGCCCAGCAAAAAACACACACATAACAATTTAAGCTTATTAGTTTCGAATCATGTTTTTTTGGTTAAACGTTAATAATCTGCAAATAGTTTTTGGTTGACACGGGCCGATGGTCTAGTTGGTTAGGATACTGCCTCGACACGGCAGTGGTCGAGAGTTCAAATCTCTCTCGGCCCATTTTTTATATTTTTCAGTTCACAGAAAGCTATAACGAGCTTTCAAATTCTATATCAAGTAACTGCCAAGCAGTTTCTACGGTGTATTGACCTTTTACGCTAAACTCAACATATTCACCATTAACGATCGCTAAATATTCATCATTATAATCCTCAGTTTGAAAAATCTTCATATCACTTCCTAAAGGGATCTCTGCTCCAGGATAAAATGGAGCTCTGCCGGTCATTGGAATGTCCTCAACATTATAAGATGAAGTTCCAATAGATTTTCCGTTTGCAAAGAGCTCATAAGTAATTAATGGAATAACGAATGTCTTTGCGCCGTGATTTGTAATAAGAAAGCTAATTTCCAGCAAGGCATGATTATCAATACTATTTACATCGATTACTTCAACACTGCCCAGTTTGATTTCAGCTTTTTCTAATTCTGGGATGTCCATATAGGAAACACCAACCATTACAAACAAAAATACGAACAATCCTCCAATTGCCACGTATAGAATCATTTTTGATTGAAGGGTCAAGCATTCTCTCACACTGTGTACAACTAAAAAACCTTCCAGAATTCACATGCCTAATATTTGAGACATAGATCGAATTTTTATGACAATGGAACAGGCCGTAGTAACTTGGATTCATTTACTTTGTGCATCAATTTGGGTCGGCGGTTCCATATTTCTCGGTCTTGTTTTAGCACCACTTTTGAAAAAAATGTCATTCCCTATCGAAGAACGTCTAAATTTAATGATCAAGACTGGTAGACGATTTAACAAAATAGCCTTACCGGCACTTATAATTTTAATCGCTACGGGAATCTATAATTCACATTTGGTGCTTCAAAGTAATGAAATTCTATTCTCAACCAGTTATGGCGCATTCCTGATAACAAAAATCATTCTTGTTATTGCATTGATTGTTACCTTTGCAATTCATATTCGTGTATTTAACAAAAATGTTGAAGAAAAAATTGCAGCAAAACGAATTACGGATAGCGAGCTGAAAAAACTTACAAAAAATGGCATGATTCTAGGAGAAACTACGGTTGTAATCTCAGTAGCCGTATTATTTTTTGCTGCCTTACTTGATGCAGGAGTTTGAGAATATATTTTAAGGAATATTTTAAAAGTAATCTTATGAACGGGCTTTTGATTGGAAGGTTTCAACCCTTTCACTTAGGACATCTTGATGCCGTGTTGTTTGGATTGGCAAGGGTGGATGAGCTATCGATTTGTATTGGAAGCTCAAACAAGGATAATGAAAAAAAAAATCCCTTTTCTGCGGCAGAAAGAAGAGAGATGATCCTCTCATCAATTGACCCTTCAATAGTTAACCGTATCAAAATATTCAATATACCCGATGTTGATAACCACGAAAAATGGACTTTTGAAATTGATCAAATTGTACCAAAATATGATATTGTTTTTACAAATGACGAATTTACTAAGACCTTGTTTGAGAAACGCCAAATTAATGTCATTCAGGTTATGCTAAAAGATCGTGAAAAATTTTCAGGAACCAACATACGCCAGCTAATTCTGGATGATAAAAATTGGGAGGACTTGGTTCCACAAGGAACACGAAAAGTGCTGGATAAAATTAATGCCACAGATCGTCTAAAAAATCTGTAATTATAAATAAACCCATAAGCCAACCGGATCGGGTAATTATTTGGAATATCTTGTAATGTTGCCGGGACCAACAAACGTCCCTGAAAGAATCATGCGAGCTATGTACGTGCCAATGATTAACCATAGAAGCGATGATTTTGTAGAACTATACGTAGACTGTGTTGAAAAAACAAAAAAAGTATTCATGACAGAGGGTGAGGCTGTATGTCTTTCTGCATCTGGCACTGGTGCTGTTGAAGCTAGTGTTGTAAATCTCATAAAAAAAGGCGATAAGGTTATCCTTCCGGTGAATGGTGAGTTCAGCAGCAGACTGTCACAAATGTTAGAGTGGGCTGGCGCTAGTGTAATTAAACTTGAAACACCTCCTGGTGAAAACGCTAGTTTTGAAAATGTAAAAGAGGCATTTGATAACAACAAAGACATCAAAGCATTCTATTGCGTATGGAACGAAACTTCCACTGGAACTATGATTAACTATCTCGACAAGGTAAAGGATCTTACTTCCAGAAACGATTCCTACTATGTTGTAGATGGTGTTTCAATAGTTGGCGGTGAGGAGCTCAAGGTAGACAAATGGGGAGTTGACATTGCAATGACCGGTGCTCAAAAGGCATTTGCGGCACCACCTGGAATATCACCCATTGTTGTTAACGAAAGAACCAAAAAATACATGATTGAAAATCCTCCCTCAACAATGTACTTCAATTTACCACGTTACTTCAAATATTACGCAGAATCAAAGCACACTCCGTTTACTCCTGCAATACCATTACTTTATGCTTACAGAGAGGCATTGACCATGATTTTAGAAGAAGGACTTGACAACAGAATTAAAAGACACAGAATATGTTCTAATGCTCTATATTCTGGACTTAGTGCAATAGGATTAACTCCGTTTGCAAAAGAGGACTCTCGTTCTACAGTAGTAATTGCATTGAACTATCTTGATGGTCTAGAAGACAAAACATTTCGAGATACTTTGGCTCGGAAATTCAGAGTTCTTGTTGCCGGGGGATTTGGAAATTTGAAAGGAAAAGTGTTCAGAGTTGGCTGTATGGGCGAGGTTCAAAGATATCATGTTATGAGAACAATTTCTTCCATTGCTTCAACATTAGATATAATGGGTTACAGTGTAGATGCACAGGCAGGTCTTAAAATCGCTGAAGAGAAATTAAAAGATCTATAATACCTTACACTCATATAAGGAAATTCAAAAACGCTGTATACATTGGCTTTCAGTAAAGGTTCTTTGCTTCTGGTAGATTATACTGCCAAAGTAAAAGACACAGGAGAAGTTTTCGAAACAACTAGTGAGGAAGAGGCAAAGAAACATTCCTTGCATGAACATGACATCAAATACCAACCTAAACTAGTCTCGGTTGGAGAATCATGGATTATCAAAGGCGTGGATGAGGCGTTAGAGAAAACTTCAGTTGGTGATAAGAAAACGATAGAGGTTCCTCCTGCAAAAGGATTTGGAGAAAGGGATGCAGGTAAAGTTAGAAAGATTCCACAACGTAAACTTGGCGAAGATGCAGAAAAGGTTTCAATAGGTGATCGAATAGAGGTTGATGGCAAAAGTGGAATCGTCAGATTTATCGGAGCTGGCAGAGTTCAGATAGACTACAATCATAGATTTGCTGGTAAAACTATTCTTTATGATATCAACGTACTTAAGGAACTGAAATCAGACGAAGAAAAAACAACAGGAATTTTAAAGAGATGGATTCCAGTAAAAGACGATAAAATTTTGTTCAAGAAAACTGGAAACGTGATAGATATTACTATGCCTGAAGAAATGTTTCGTGCTGATAATTTACCAGCCGTTAAACACTTGATTCAAACTGATATTTTCAAATTTATACCTACCTTGGAAAAAATAAACTTCATAGAAACATATGTAAAAAAACAAGCAGAATCCGCAGAAAAAACTTCTAAGGCTGCAAAAACAGAATCGAAAGTGACTAAAAAAACTAAAGCACCTTAGTGCTTTTGGCAAGTGCGATAGCTTTCTTTTCAGTCATATTAACTTCATTTAATATAGTATATCTTTCTGGCCTTAATGACTGCGCAATTGTTAGCGCCTTTGCAAGTGTCCCAGGTTTTAATCCTATTTCTTTTGCGGTAGTAGGAACACCAACACCCTTCAATGTTTTTACAATTTTTTCCCAGTCTTGTCCTTGCAATTTTGCAATCATGATAGTACCAATACCACATTTTTCACCATGAAGACCTACACCTGGTTCTAATTTATCCACAGCATGGGAAAACAAATGCTCTGCACCTGAACATGGTCTGCTACTGCCAGCAATACATGATGCAACTCCAGCACTTATCAACGCCTCCACAATTTCTCGCACATTCAATCCTTTTTTTGAAAAGATGGTGGAACTTTCCATCAAAATTTTTGCACTCATCAAAGCTAAATCAGCTGAATATCTCCCATAATATTCACCAGTTTTGTCTCTACCAAGCTGCCAATCTCGTACTGCTGTAATTTTTGCTATAAGATCTCCACAACCACTGGCTAGCAATCTTTTTGGGGCTTTTTTTATTACATCTACATCAACAAAAACCCCAAGCGGAGCAGTAGCCACTAAGGAATGTGGTCTATCACCCCTAACTGAAACAAAAGGGCTTGCTATGCCATCATGTGAAGCTGATGTTGGAATGCTAACAAACGACTTGTCAATATTAAAACCAATCATTTTAGCAATATCTACAGAACGTCCACCACCAATTCCTATAACTAAATCACTTTTGTTCCGCAACACTTTCTTTTCTATTTCAATTATAGATTTTCTATCGATAGTTTTAGCTAAGTGCCAAATGTATTTAATTTTAGATGTACTAAGAGACTTTTCAATTTTTTTTTGAACTATTTTTTTAACATTGTTTCCTGAAATTAGAGATACACTCTTTGGGTCTTCTAAGGATTTTAGAAAAGCACCTATATCACTAATGTTTTTTTCGCCTACCACAATTTTACGGGGTAATTCCATCGTGTGCGATCGCATATGTTTTTTTCGTTTTAAGCACTTCTTATTATTTGCCACTACAAAAGTTATTTAATAGGGTAAAAATAATTTGAAAACAACTCATACGAGGTATATTCTATGACTACGAATATTGAAGAAAAAATATTACATGGCACAACCACTGTAGGGATTAAGGCATCTGACGGTGTCGTATTATGCGCCGATATGCGGGCTAGTGCTGGATATTTTATTGCAAATAATAACACAATGAAAATTCAAAAGATCTATGACCATGCTGGTCTGACATTGGCGGGCGGAGTTGCGGACGCTCAAAACCTAACCGATATTTTGAGATATCATGCAAACGTACACGCTATTCAAAACAATGAGAACATTATGATAAAATCATTAGCAAGACTTTGTTCTCTTGTTTTTCATCAAAATAGGGGATATCCATTCATCGCAGACATCTTGCTTGGTGGATATGATCGTGATGGCCCAGCATTGTTTAATATTGATATGTTTGGTTCTGTAGAAAAAAAATCATATGTAACAACTGGTAGCGGTTCACCCGTTGCATATGGTGTCTTAGAAGATGAATATCGTGATGATCTTACCATCAACGATGCGAAAGCCATCGCACTTCGTGCAGTAAAGGCTGCTATCGTAAGAAACATTGGAACCGGTGATGGGATCAACGTGGCAACGATTGATAAGAATGGATTCCAACTTTTGAACAAGGAACAAAAAAAATCCATAATCTCGCTTTAGTGATTTAATGCAAAAAAAACAACAACAGGAATTACCTACAGGGCAAAACATCATGCCAATAATACTGAAAAGTATTCCCAAAGAAGCTAATATTAACAAAATTGATTATGAGGGTCCCAGAATTGCCATTTACACAAAGACACCCAGATATTTGCTTGAAAATACCACAATAATTTCAAATCTTGTTAATGTGATAAAAAAACGAATTGTAATAAGAACGGACAAATCTATAAGAAAAAACGAAGACGATGTTAGAAAAATTATTAGCGAAAACGTGCCAAAAGATGCAAACCTACAAGCAATTTTTTTCGATACTACAACCGGCGAGGTATCAATAGAAGTAAAACGCCCATGGCTTTGTCAAAGAAATGTAGACGAGTTTAACCATGCTGAAATGACAGAAAAAACAGGCTGGAAAATACGTATTAGAAAATCTACAAACAAACAATCAAGCACAATTCAAAAGATAAACTATCAGCTTAAAGCTTCTTCGGCTGACAGAGCAAAACATCTCAAACATATAGGCGAGCAAATTTTCAGGTCACGCCTCACTCAACAATCTGAAGTATCATTACTGACACTGGGAGGTTTTGGTCAAGTTGGCAGATCCTGCATGTTATTGACTACGTCTGATAGCAAAGTTTTGATTGATTGTGGCATAAATCCTGGCGCCCGTCATCCTAATGAAGCGTTTCCAAGGCTTGATTGGGCTAACATAACTCTAGATGAACTTGATGCGGTTGTAATTGGTCATGCACATTTTGACCACACTGGGTTTTTGCCAGTACTCCTCAAATATGGATACAAGGGACCAATTTACTGTACGGAACCTACACTTCCTATGATGAATCTAATACAACTTGACTCAATCAAAGTTACAGCAGCCCAAGGCAAAATGCCAATATATTCGGAAAGAGATGTTTTTCAAGTTATGAGACAAACCATAACTCTTCCTTACGGCGTTGTAACCGATATTTCTCCTGACATTAAACTGGTTCTGTCGAACGCAGGACACATCCTTGGTTCGGCTACATGTCACTTTCATATTGGAAACGGTGATCATAATTTTGTATACACTGGAGACATCAAATACGGCAGAAGCATGCTTCTTGAAAGTGCTTACACAAACTATCCGCGTGTAGAAACACTTCTTATCGAAAGTACATATGGTGCAAAGGAAGACATACAGCCAAGCAGACAGGAGGTTGAAACAGCGTTCATCTCATCAGTCAATTCAGTTCTCAAAGATGGAGGAAAAGTTCTCATTCCTATTCCTGCTGTTGGTCGTGCACAAGAACTTATGATGGTTATTGACAAATACATGAAGTCTGGGGAACTAACTGAAGCTCCAGTATTCATGGAAGGGATGATACAGGAGGCTACTTCAATACATGAGTCATTTCCCGAATATCTGGTAAGGGAACTAAAGCAGAAAATTTTGGAAACAGATGACAATCCGTTTGACTCTGAATACTTTACAAACGTAGAACACCCAAATGACAGAGATGAACCGTTACGTGAGGGGGCACCTTGTATCATAATTGCTACTTCTGGTATGCTAGAGGGAGGTCCAGTACTTGATTACTTTAGGAACATTGCACCTCACAAACAAAACAAGATACTGTTTGTTTCCTATCAGGTGAATGGAACGCTAGGAAGAAGGGTGATGGACGGTGCGAGACAGGTTTCGATTTTTGGAAATGGGGGAAAGATAGAAGTGATTTCAATTAACTGTAGTACAGAGCGTCTGGACGGATTCAGCGGACACAGTGATTATAACCAGTTGATGTCATTTGTACAAAAACTACGACCTAAACTTAGACGTGTTCTTGTAAATCACGGCGAAAAGAGAAAATCAGAAAACCTATCCATGTCGATACGTCGGATGTACAGAGTTACATCGCATTATCCACAAATTCAGGAAGCAATTAAATTATTTTAGATCATAGTCTGGCTTCCAGATTTTTATTCTTGGTGGGGTTACAATGATTCTTTCTTCACCAAGACGCGCAATGTCAGCGTTACAATCACGGGAAATTACATACAAGTCCTCTACAACCTTTCTGAGCTTTTCAATGTCCTTTTGTGCCAGCGGTGTGACCCTGAGAATTAAGATCATGCCTTTCTTGATGTCTTCCTTAATTGAGTGAATATCACTCGGGTCTCTTATTGTAATTGCCTTTAGATAGGTAGGATTTTCCTGCTTTTGCATCATCTTCCTTCTAACCAGCTATCCAAAAAGCCTTTCTTATTTTTTTATTAATGAAGGAAATTTTTTACGCCTAAATTCTAAATTGTGTATATGAAATTTCTTCAGCACAATCTACCGAAATTTCTGTAACACCCTCATTTTTGTGGACGGTAACAACACCGGTTTCATTTTTTGGTGCATCAGAATAACGTAATGTGATTTTAGCTGAAAATTCGATGTGTTTTTCGATACCATTTCCTCTCAGCAGTGTTGTCGGTCCTACATGTTCCTTAGCTTCAAGTAAGATATCATTTGATAATGCCAGAGCATGCATTATTTCATTTTCATCCTTGTTTCTTCCAACAATTAACTTTGTATTTTGATCTAGTCTGAAGTGTCTTCCAATCTTTAACAAGTCTATGTCATTTGTTGTCGGCGTCTCAATATGTTTGAACAAGTCAATAGCTCTTAACGAGAACGCAGGATCTGTTAATAGACATCCTCCTCCAGCATTGGGCGGATCCTCGATTCCAAATTCTTTTGCCATCTTCAACTGCTCTTTTCTTGAACGGCCACGTATCATACCAAGATCTTTTCTTTTTATCAAACCATTCTTCTCTGGATCGGTAGC
>JAYGCB010000091.1:0-3051 GCA_046583565.1 Candidatus Nitrosopelagicus sp.
TCTTTAAAATAAGAATTTGTCAAGCTACCTTGATTTAATGATACGACTACTTCAAAACCATGAATGAATTATGCATAAATTTAGGCTGGTTAACTAAATTTTAACCATGAGCGCTACAGAGACACTCAGAAATGATCATAAACAAATCAAAAGATTGGGCAAAATTATTTCAAAATGCTCTTCTGATATTTCTGCTGGAAAAACTATTCCATTCTCTGATTTAGAGAAGATTACTATTATTATTTCAGAATTTTTGGATTCAATCCATTATTCTAGAGAAGAGGATTCATACTTTCCATGTGTTGCCAGTTATGATCACCTCAAAAAAGAGATTCGGGCATTATTGATAGAGCATGAGTTTAGTAGAACAATTGCCTCCAAGATAACACTTCATTTAAAACGATGGAAAAATGGAGATGATTCTAGCGAGCCTGTTGCACGGTTCTTACGAACATATTCAATTTATCTAAATGAGCATATGTCTAGGGAGGAGGACTTTTTTGAACGAGCAGAAAAAGAGGTTCTTTCTAAAGAGGAAGAAAAGGACATGTTTGAAGATTTTCAATCCGCTATGGCAATTACCAAAAAAATGGAATCCATTCTAAAAGAGATAGATTATTTAGAAAACCAGCAATGGTTCAAAAATTAATCTAAGTTGTTAAATCTGGTTTCAGAGTCCAAGCAATACCAAGTGCCACGAAAGGTATCGATATGAAGCCAATAATGGGCAAAAGTGTGGACAGTTGATCTTGACCAATATCACCAGTAAATAGCCAAGGCAAAGGCAGTGTAACTACAAACCAGATTGATGCCAGTAGGATAATCATATTACGTTTTTTCTTTTCCAATTCATTCACCAATTATTTTAATCTAATTTAATCAGATCGATAGATACTGGATAGCACCACCGAAAACATTCAGTAAGCCCATCATAATTTCTGTTTGGATTTATAACAATCTCCATGGTATATGATTCGTCAAAGCTAATTCTTTTCTCACCTAAATAATCCCAAACATACCATGATGATAATCCATCTTCAACTAAATTTCCCCGTAATTCAAAATCTTCTGAAAAATGACGCCATTTTTCCTTTCCCGCTTCGATAGCCCATAATTCTATAGACAGCTTGTTTGGGCTATCGCCATTTGGCACAAATCTAAATTCGTACCATCCTTCTTCAAGGGAGAAATAATCAACATAAAATCCATTTTCATCATATAATGCAGGGTCAGCTAAAGTAACATGAAAAACAACATTGGTGTTTTCAGGATTATCTGGGTTTATCTGGGCTCCAACAAATACCACCCCTACGATGGCTGCTAGAATAATACCTCCAATTATTGGCTTTTTACTCACAGAATTTGTGACGTTTACTAGTAAATTTAGTCATCGAAATTTAATTAACTGTTAACCATAATTCACACCTGAAATTAAAAATCAATTATAAGAGTGAAAACATGGGTTCGCTTTCAAACAGATGGTCAAAACCACAAAAGCCTGGTATATCTGAAAGATTAAACAGTGTACTAAAACCACAAGGTGCTTTAAAACCACGTGTAGAAACAGGGATTAAAAAATTACAGGTACAAATTTCAAAATTAGATAACATGCTTTCATCATTAAATGCTAGAGACGAGAAAATTTTTCATAGGATAGTAACGTCCACACAGCAACATGATACCCACACTGCTAACACCTTATCGAAGGAGCTAGCTGAGGTTCGCAAAGTACGCCGTGTTCTAGGAAATGCCCGAATGGCTATAGAACAAATAGAATTACGTTTAACAACTTTCCATGACTTGGGAGATACTGTAGTAACTGTAATGCCTACCATCGGTCTTATGAAAAACATGAAATCATCACTAGCCAAGTTTATGCCAGGAGCAGATCAGGAGCTTAACAACATGGCAGAGATGTTAGGCGGATTAATGACCGAAACATTCCATAGTAGTGATGCTTCATTTGGAGTTGATGCGGTTATGGATGCAGAATCAGAAAAGATCTTGCAAGAGGCATCTGCTGTCGCAGAACAGCAAGCTGGCGACAAGTTTCCTTCTATGCCAACACAAACTTCAGAACCCTCAACATCACGTTTTATGTGAGTAAGTGATTTTAGGAAGATCCAGACCTTGAATCTTTAAAACTTTTAATTTTACTAGCTTCGTCAGCTACTATCTTATCAATCTCTGAAATTTTATCACGTAGACCGTAAACAATATTGCCTACATCATCCGCATCTTTTTCTACTTGGGATCTTTTTGAAGTTAGTTGCTGCAACCCATCACTTTCCTCCTGGATAAACTGATTTATCTTAGTGAGTTTTTCTTTCAAATTTCTAATATCAACAGACTCATCTTCAATATTTTTTACAAGTTTTGTCCGCTTGTCTTTAAGGTTTTTAATCATTAATCCTACATAATCTATGGCCTCTTCTAATTTGACACGTTTATCCATTAAAGCTTCTATTCCAATCTGGCTTGTTGTTTGGGAAGAAGAGTATGATGGTGTTTCTTCGGTAGGGGGTGAGTATGATGGCGTTTCTTGTTTAGGTTCCTGTTCTATTCCAGATGAACTGTCCTCATTTTTGAAAGATTCAAAATTAATCTCCTCCGTTGCCTCTCCTTTGTCATCTTCGTCATCCTTATCCTTGAAAACGTCAAATAGACCCATTGTTTGAATAAACTAATCCAACAAGATAAAAGTTATGGAAACTTATCATGATTTATACCACCTGATCGTAACTGTATAAAAGCACATTTTTCACCTATACAACAAATCTTACCAGTCTGGTATTTTCAAATCGCAATCAAATTTTTTGTATTTTCGCCCCCGCACAAGAAAAGGCAATTTTGAGGTATTTTTGAGGTAAAAAAAGGCGTTCCGCTATGCGTTCCGCTGTGGCGTTTCAGAATGTTCCTCATAAAGCTCATGATTCTATACCATACCATGTCAAAACAACAATACAGATCCGAAATGGGAATCATGGGAGATATCCTAGATGTAACCATGGACGGGGGTCAAAAAGGGGTTATTGTGTCTGCAATATCCCG
>JAYGCB010000112.1:0-6608 GCA_046583565.1 Candidatus Nitrosopelagicus sp.
GACTTTGGTAGAATATACAATACCTTCACGAAATCCAAACTGGTCTGACTGTGAAGGGATTGAGTATTGTGGTGTTGCACAGGTCTTTGATTTTGCAATAGATGGTAAAAAAATTTGGTTTACTGAATGGGTGGAAAACAATATTGGTGTAGTTGACACGTCAATCCCGCTTCCTTTTTCAATTGATATAGACACTCAGTCTATTACACTAGAGAAGGGCCAGACAGCAAATGTCATGCTTTATGTTATCTCACCAGCGTATGATTTTACTCGTAGTGTTACCGTGAATTCATCCACGACATCTCTATTTTCAGATATTGTTATCGCATCCGAACCAAAGGAACTATATCTTTCTGACGGCTCAAAAACTATTTCGATACAAATTACTGCAAGTGAGAATGCGTTATCCGGTACACATAAGGTTCTTCTAGGCGCATATAATAATGAAATCGCTGTTTCCCAATTTATCACTGTGATAATAGTGTGATTCCAAAAATTGATTCTGAACTAGGAATATCAGTTTACACAACAAATTTTCCCGGCTGTGGCGGAACAATAAAAAAACAAAACGAGGATTTTGTTGTCTCAGAAATCATTTCAGAAAAAGCACATTCTCAGATTCATTCAGAATTTGGCTATGCTGTTTGCAAATTAAAAAAAAATGGAATTGACACTACACATGCACTAAGTGAAATTTTTAAAAAATATGGAATTAGGTTCAAATCTCTTGGTCTAAAAGATGCATCAGCTATAACTGAACAATTCGTTGTCACAACAAGCAAAATTAAACATGATTTTTTGATCAGTGAATCAAGATACAGTCTAAAAAAAATTGGATTTACAAGCAAACCATTATCAAAAAAAGAAATGATCGGGAATCATTTTAAGGTAAAAATTAGCGGAGTGTCTGATACATTGTCACAGTTTGAGGAATATGATAAAGTTTTGAACTTTTATGGTTACCAAAGATTTGGTTCAAGCCGACCAGTTACTCACCTAATTGGTAAGGCATTGATCCAGAAGGATTTTTTGCTGGCAATCCACCTATTACTATCATTTACTTCCGAATATGACACAACACAGAATATTACATTTCGAAAAATAATGGCTGACAGATCAAAATATTCTGAAGCTCTCAAAATAATTCCAAATAGAATGGATCTTGAAAAAATTGCCTTGAAGGAGATGATAGAGCATAACAATCCAGTTAAGGCATTACGTGCCTTGCCATTATCGATAAGGCGGTTTTTTGTTCAGTCATATCAATCATTTATTTTTAATAAAACACTAAGCATGTCTTTTGAAAATGGTGAAGAGTTATTTTCCCCCCTATCTAACGATGTTTGCTATGATAAAAATGCTAATTTAGGAAAATTTGAAAATGATCCTCTTCAAAGATTAGCAATTCCTTTTGTTGGTTATTCCTATTACAAAAAAACTCGCTTTCATTATTACATTGAAAAAATATTAAAAGATGAAGAAATAACATCAAAGGATTTTTTTTCAAAAGAAATGCAGGAAATAAGTAGCGAAGGCGGTTTTAGAAACTCCTCTATAAAATGTGAAGACTATACGGTAGAAGATGACACTGTATCGTTTTCGCTTTCAAGAGGATCTTTTGCTACTATAATTCTCCGTGAAATAATAAAGCCTGAAAACCCATTAGCGACAGGATTCTAAATATTTTTAACTAAAATCTGTTCCTAAGTATATGATTTTTGTTATCCAGCCTATCTCAGATTTATGGGTAAACAGAATTGATCAATTGACTAAATGATTTTTTTGTTTCCTATTTAATCCGTATTTTTCTAATAATTTGTATGTCAAATTGGTTAGCTACAAATGAGTCTGATTCAATTATTGTGCGTTATTCCACTTTTGTAATTTTCTGCATAGCAGCAATATCTGCTTTGAGTCTTTTTGTAATATTCCAGACTGTAATTGAAAGTATCACTGCGGAAACTCCAATACTAGTGAATATTATGTTTATACCAACATTTATCGTGGGATTTCTTTACGGATTAAAAATTACTGAGCGTGTCATGAAGCCCTCAGACACGCGCAGTCCAATCAAGCGTGGAATTTTAAAGATGTTTCTATTCTTCTTCGTTATTGGCGGTCTTTTCAGCTCTGTAAATTTTGCGTTGCATGGTGGAAGTATGGTGCCTGACGGCTCTCCCTTTGATACTGGTATAATTGAGTGGGCAGTAGAGTTGATCACATACAATGGTGGTGTTACATTTCTAATTGTATCAAGCATTGTTTTGATGGCTGCTGCAACACGAAAAATTGTTGGATTAGGTGGAGGATACCTGGGCAAGATTATTTCATTTGTAGGAACATTCGTTTTCTTTTCAATGGTTTCTGTTAGCCTTACACAGAGTGATCCCACTCACTCTCAGGTGTTTCTTTACACATTTTTCTACGCGGGAATAATATCCGGTTCTTTGTATGAGATGAACAAACTTACCGCTAAGCAAAATATGTGGGAAGACTATTCAAACGGTTACCAGTAGTTTAGTTATTCCTCATTCTGAGCATTCTTCATTATTGTTTCTAAATCCTCATCCAGAATTACCCAGTGCCTGTACTTTCTACATTCTGAACTGTCAACATCCTTATTTTCCCTACATTCTTGTAACTGCATTTCATCCAACCATTTAGCACATTGTGGTTCCAAGAAACCATTAGCCTTACAATCATCAAAAATGGCTACTTGCTGTCTTTGTATCGTATCACCAAAAAGAACATCAGGACCTATGACCAATTGTAAAACACCAATCATAGCCAGCGAACCTGCTACCATAATCATGCCATACCCAACTTTTCTATAATGATGAGGCTCTTTCATTAATTTTGAATCTAAACTAGTGGAATTTAATTCTTAAGATGGATCCATTGTGCAATTATTTATTAGCAAAACTAACGGAAGAGAGAAAAGTAATAACTTTTTAGTAAATATAGTTGGCTATTCAAATTCTTCACTATGAATTCCTTGGACCAATCAAACTCTCAGAATGGGGACCTCCGATGGAAGCAGTTGTGTACATTATATTTTCAAAGAATAAGGATGTTTTTAACATGCTTCATGTTGCTGAAACAGGAAAAACTGAGGCCGAAGATTTTTTTAAAAAAAATGATCAATTCAAGTGTTGGTTATCACATGCTGGAAACGAAGAAAACCTATACCTTTCAATTTATCCAATGTGGGAATCCAGTGAATCTCAGAGAAGGCAGTTAGAAAATAAAATAATTTCCAGATACAAACCAATTTGTAATAAGTTTGATGAGAGTGATCAGGATGTATTTAGCACCACGGTTAAAACAACTAGGCCTGAACCAGAGCCTGAACCTGAAGATTAGTTTCTGTTTCTGATCTTAAACATTTCCAAAGTAACTAGATCAATTGCCTTTTTGAGGTGTTCAAACTCCTTAAACAAGTTTATTTCTCCTTGGACAAGCGTTTTGAGTACGCTCACCATTGCCCTTTGATATTCGTCAGTAGAAGAAACTTCAAGGCCATTAACTCTAGACATAATATTATCAAGGTCCTTTACCGTGTCATCAAGAGGAATATGCTTTTTCATATCGGTCATTTTGTCGCTTCATATATGAACCATTTTTAGAGTAATTCCTCATCAATTTTTTTTATAGCATCAGAATACTGTGCGCAATGACAAGTTGGTATCATGCATTTGCCTCGTTTTACCAGCGAATCATTTTCCGTTGATTCATGAGCCTCGTCTGTATGGTGGCATCTTCTGCAGTTCATGTGTTTTACAGTTAACCCAAATATTTTAAGGAATAAGAACTGCCCGTGCATCTATTTCTGAATTCTTAAGTTTAACCAATGCTTCATTTGCTTGTTCGAGCGGAAAAGTTTCTGTAACCACCTCAAGTTTATTTTCATCCGAGATTCTAATCACATCCTCCATGTCTTTTCTAGAGCCTATCAAGGTTCCTCTGATGGTTTTTTCTTCAAACGCCAAAAAATTAGGGATCTTACCAACTGTAGCAATAACTACCATTCCACCTTTTTTGATTGATTTGATTGCTGTATCTGTTACCTCATCAACTGGTGCAAAAACAATTGCGGCATCAAACAAACCATATTTTTTGTTAACATCTTGCAGAAATTGTTCTTGACTAGATGAATAAACAAAAACATTATCTGCTCCTAACTTTTTTGCAACATCCAAGTGTTTTTCTTTCCTTGAAATTGCACTAACCTCACACCCTTCAATTTTGGCAAACTGTATTGCCATATGTCCCACTCCACCTATACCAAAAATTGCAATTTTTTTATTTTTTTCAGGCTCTGCAGCCTTTACCGCCTTGTAGGCTGTTATACCAGCGCAAAATAATGGTGCTGCATATTCAGGTTTCATCGTGTCAGGCACTCTGGTTGCAAAATCCTCTGATACAGTTATGTATTCCGTGTATCCGCCCCTTAGAGATTCTCCAGTGACATCCATCTTTTCACAAAGATACTCCTTACCCTCATTACAATACTGACAATCCAAGCAGGAACCAAGCAAGGGAGTTATTCCTACTCTTTCACCTACTTTGAATTTTGTAACGTCATTACCAATCTCTACTATTTTTCCCACAACTTCATGTCCTGGAACTGTTGGTAACGTAGGCGGTATTCCAATGTCTTCCCAGTCTCCCTCGATCGAATGTAGTTGTGAGTGACATACACCGCATGCCTCAATCTTTACCAGAACTTCTTTGGGGGTTGCAATCTCATGCTTATCAATCTCAGTAAGCTTTAATGGGCTTGATTCAACAGGACCAAGTTTTGAAAGTAACATAGCGCGCATCTTTCTAGGCATGATATCCAACTTTTGTATCGATTCTTAAATTTTTGTAAACAACAAGAATTAAAATAAATCCAAAATTATTCTAATTAATGGATTATAGGCTCACTGATGAGGATAAGGAAAGAGTAAAGCTTCTGAACGAGGTTACAAAAAAACAGGTAAAAAATTTGAGCCTTGAGCAGCTGATACGCCTACAGGAGCTGTTGGAAAAGAAGGATTACAGTCATCAAAAAATAGCAAATAAATCAAAGAAAAAACTCCTCAGCCAAATTAACGTGGAAATTTACAAGCATGATGACAGTGCCATCTGGAAATAATCATATTACATACGTAAACCTTGTTTAGATTGGGAGTGTTGTTGATATGAACAAAATTCTAAGGTCTGCGATATTTATCATAGGATCTTTTAGTGTTATGTTTGTGATTGCTTCTTTTTCACTTTCACAAGTTTACGCAGAACCGATTATCTATGACGATGATTATATAATTGAAAAATTCGTCACTGGATTACAATATCCAACAACTATGACTTTTGTTGGGAAAGAAATACTGGTTCTCGAAAAAAATACTGGAAATGTAATTCGAATTCAAGACAACGGAATCGCATATAATGAACTTGCTTTAGATGTGCCAGTTATTTTTTCAGGGGAATCAGGTTTACTCGGAATTGCTTTTGCATCCAATCATATTTATCTATATTTTACTGAATCCCTATCCGGTTTTGATAAATACGATCACGAAAACGCAAGAAATGCTGTTTATCAATATGATTGGAATGGAGAGAACTTAACTAATCCTATTTTGATCAAAGAATTACCTGCTCTACACCCTGTTCATACTGGTGGAGTAATAACCAAAGGTCAAAACAATGAAATCTATTTCGTGATAGGTGATCAAGATCAATATACCGCTTTTCAAAACATTCCTGAGTATAGAATAGTTGCACCAACTGCATACGAAACTGGCAGCATCTTCAAGATTGATACTGAAAGTAATAATAGTGTCGAATTGTTTGCGATGGGAATAAGAAACAGTTTTGGGTTAGCTGTTGATCCTGTAACAGGATACCTATGGGACACTGAGAATGGTTTAGATAAATTTGATGAAATAAATCTTGTGAAACCTAGATTTAATAGTGGTTGGAGACTGGCTATGGGTCCAGTAGTTGATTCCTCAATAATATCACAGCCTTTTGAAAATTTTGTTTACAGTGACCCAGAATTTTCATGGTATGTGACTGTTGCACCAACTGCAATAGCATTTCCAGACAAGGATGGTTTTGGAAAACACTCAGATTCGCTATTTGTTGGTGATTTTAAAAATGGAAGAATCTACAATTTTCAATTAAATCTTGATAGAACTGGGTTTGTCTTTTCTAATCCAGAGCTATCAGACCTTGTGCTAGATGACAATGATAAAATAGATGAAATTCTTTTTGCCAGTGGTTTTCAGGGCGTAGTTGATATTAAATTCCATGATGACTCGATGTATGTTGTTTCAATTGGAGACGGAAGTATTTACAAGATTTATCCAAAGAATCCTCTTCCGCCTTTAAAACAATATCAAAATGGTGTTACTCACAAAAAGATTGTTTGTGAGGCATCATTAATGCCAATCATGAGTAAGTCAGGTTACATTTACTGCGTTCAGCCTAAAACTGCCCTTACCCTTATCAACGTACTGAATTGGAGTATTGATCACCATGAAATGCCAAAAATAGAATTAAGGCATCAGAATTTTCAAGGACTAAATTTTGAATATACTGATTTAAGTAATTCAGATTTC
>JAYGCB010000113.1:0-15473 GCA_046583565.1 Candidatus Nitrosopelagicus sp.
AATTTGCCATACACAGGTATCGTCAAATATCACGTTAAGTTATCATTTGAAGTCGATGGTCTTGTTGAACGCGCAGACATCATAGGGGCGGTATTCGGACAGACTGAGGGTCTCTTAGGCCCTGAGATGAATCTGAATGAGCTTCAGCGTGTTTCTAAAATAGGCAGAATCGAAGTGGACATTAACACTACTGAAAATACTTCTAATGGTAGTGTGTTACTTCCAATGAGTACTGATATTGATACATGTGCCTTAATTGCTGCCGCGATAGAAAGCATTGACAAGGTAGGTCCATTTGACTGTAAGTTTAAACTTAATTCGATTGATGACGTTAGAGCATCGAAAAAGGAGGATATTGTAAAAAGAGCAAAGGAGATCAAGCAAAAATGGTCTACTAAATCTGTTAGTGAGGGTGACAACATGCTGAAAGATGTTCATGAGGGTCATTCAGGTAAAATTACTACATATGGACCAAACAAGCTTCCATGCAGTACAGGAGTTTTTGACGCACCATGGATAATTCTTGTTGAAGGCAGAGCGGATATCTTGAATTTATTGAGAGCAGGTTATGATAATGCTTTAGCTATTCAGGGAGCAAAAATTGATGAATCAATTAAGGATTTATGTGCAACTAAAAAGAAAGTGGTGGCATTTTTAGACGGTGATAGGGCTGGAGGATTCATTCTCAAAGAGCTAAAGTCTGTTGTTAATATTGATGTTGAGCTTCAAGCAGATCCAGGAGTTGAAGTGGAAGAACTTACTCCGCAGCGTATTGCAGATATCCTAAAAGACACTTCTGATAATATGAAAAAAGAAACTACGGAACCTGTAGAAATGAATGAAGACGATAAACCATTAGCAATAGTAGCAGGCAAAATTTATCCAGATCTTAATGAAACGCTAGAAGCTGTAGCACTTGATGCTGATAATAATCAATTATTCAAAGTACCAATAAGTGAACTTGTAGGCAAGTTATCTACACAAACTGGAATAAAGTATTTACTTCTGGATGGAATAATAACTCAGCGACTGTTAGATGGTGCAAAGCAGGCTGGAATTGAATGTGTTATGGGTCATAGAATTACAAATCTGTCAAACAGTGATGGCATTACACTAAAAACATTTACAGAACTTGGCGTTAACTAATCTTTAATGTCTGATCTGAAAATTCAACAGATTCTAACTTTAACCCAGTTATTATCTAAAGGAGCAAGATACAACTTTGTTCATATCACAACATCCTCTCTTGGGAAAAGCATAAAAAAATCTCAACAGGCTGCTTCGATATATCTTTTGGAATTAGAAAACAATGGTTTTATTGAAAGATTAATGGAAGGTAGAAAAATTTCTGTTAAAATCACCCATAAGGGTTATTCTGAACTTGTTAAACTCAATTCAATTTTAAGTTCTAGCTTAGGAGCAACCACCTATAATATGGAATTGAAGGGTTCAGTGGTTTCTGGATTTGGTGAAGGATCTTACTATATGTCATTGAAAGGCTACACCAAGCAATTTAAATCAAAAATTAATTACATTCCTTTTCCAGGTACGTTAAATATTAAATTAAATCAGCAGCGTGATTCACAGGCAGTTCAACAACTTGCTGATCTTGAAGGTATCGTGATAGATCCATTTTCTGACGGGAAAAGAACATATGGTTGGGCAAAATGTTTTCATGCTAAACTAAACAATTCTATCAATTGTGAATTAATCCGTCTTGAAAGAACACATCATGACAATTCGGTAATAGAATTAATATCAAAAATGAATTTACGCAAAACTGCTGGTCTAAAAACTGGCTCCAAAGTCAGGATTAAAATTTTAATCCCTACCTCATAGTGAACTACAGATCATGAATATCCTTTCCATATTTTCGTTCGATATCTGAGCTTGATAGTTCAGGCACCGGAGATTGCAGTCTTACTATCTCAACATCAAGGTTAATCCGTTTACATCCGTCAGCAATGAATTTATCCTGATGGACTTGATCATACCCTAATACAATGATATTGGGTTTTACCTCCTTCACTGTTTCAAAAATATCCTCTTCATGACCAATCATGGCAATATCAACCATGGATAAGCAGCTAACTAGCTCACGTCTTAATTCCTGATTATGTAACGGCGGTCTTTTTTTCATCTTTTGGGCAGTTTTGTCAGTAGCAATTGCTACCACCAAGACATCGCCTAAAGCTTTTGCAGCATTAAGCGTATGTATATGTCCAGGATGAATTATGTCAAAAACTCCTCCAGCTAACACAATTTTTTTTGATGCTGATAATTTTTTTCGATCCATTGTTAGTCACTCAGTATTTTTCTACTTTTTAACGCATCGTTCAATTACATTTTAGGGTCTATGCCTTTTGCCATTCTTAATGCATCAACTAGACCGTCAGCATAACCAATACTCAAAACTGCATTTTCATCCTTTCCCTGTTTGAGAAAATCTTCTGCATCATTAATGTATAGCTCGGCGTTTTGCAATATTTCACAAAACTCTTTTGAATCATTATAAAATGGCTTAATCTCTTCTAATGCTTCTCTAACCAGCGGAACATATTTTTCAATCATTTGGATTGAAACACTCTTAATTCTACTTGAATTATCTAATGGTTTGTCTAAACATTCTGTTAATACACTGATCGCATCTGATTCTGTAAAATGTAGTTTTCCTGTAATGATTATGCTATGTGGTGGTTCGCCAAAGTTAGTTTTAAGTAGATTAGTGAATTTTCCAGATGTGATTTTTTGTGTTTTTAATCCAATCCTAGATACAACAACCGCAAATGTGTTCTCATTTACAACATTTCGTTTTTGTTCCTTTTCAGCATCCAGCAGGCTCAAGATGGCATCCTTGGGATCAAGAAAAAAATTTTCATCCTGATTATATTCTAATAATATAACTGAATGTATTCCCTCTATCAAATTCTTGAAAATTATTTTATATGGTGTTGTTATAGATTTTTTTTCGCTCATTATAGTTACAATTCTTCCAACTTTGTAAAATTGCAACCCTACCTCTCCTATCATTGATGTTATCACAGAGGCAGCATGAGCAGTTTTTGTTTCTATGTTTTCTAGTTTAGCTCTAGTTCTAAGTTCTATGTGTGTTGTAGCTATGTGTGGATCCCCGTAAGATAATAAGATTACAGTGGAATTTTTGGCTGCCTTAAGAATTTCTTGTCCATCTTCCACCAACCATCTTTTTGCAATTTTGAAATTCCCATTAACCAGATTTTTAATATCTTCTTCATGCTCTTTGTAAATTGGGCTCGTAAATGATTCTAGATATACCAAATCTGCTTTTTGAATAATTTTTCCAACTTCTTTTGGAATCGAGTCAGGTCCAGATACGCCTAGTCCAACAAACCATAACATTACTTGGTTTTATCGTGTAGTCGCTTTAAATGCTCTATGGTTCTTTTCAGTATTTCTATTCCATGCAGGTACTCATTAATTGAAATTTTTTCGTCAATAGTATGTGCGGCATGTGGATCACCAGGACCAAAAGTTACAACTGGAATTTTTAGCTGATTGCCTATTACATTCATGTCACCGGTTCCAGTTTTTCTTATCAGCATAGGTCTTTTCTTCTCTATATCTAAAATACCTAGAGTAAGTGCTCTTACAAGTGAAGAATTATGGTCCGCTTCAAAAGGCTCGGTTTCATCTATAATAGAATAAAATGCCTCAACTTTTTGTTTTTCTGCAACTTCGTTAACTGCCTTGGAAATTTTTTCTTCGACCATCTGGCAATTCATATCTACTGGTATTCTGACATCTAACGTTGAATTACATTCTTGAGGAGTAACATTATGGCTTAGACCACCTTTTATTTCTGTGACAGTGGCAGTCAATTGCATTCCCTTCTTTTTATGCCCTTGCTCAGATTCTAATGATCTTTTAATTTCACGAGTAAATAATGTTGATTCTTCTATTGCGTTTTTTGCTAGCCAAGGAGCACTTGCATGAGCACTGCTTTTAACATTAATTTTTAGATTAATAGCAATACGTCCCTTGTAAGCAATTGTAACATGGTTTATACCACTTGGTTCACCGAAAATCGCATAATCTACTTTAGGTTTGTTTTTAACCAAACTCTTAATTCCTGTAGCATTCCCTTCTTCATCAACAGCTCCAACAAACATAACTGTACCACTTTTTTCTTGTGCACTCGCAGCAGCAAATAGCATGGCAATAAGAGGACCCTTAGCATCAGATGAACCTCTACCAAAGAGATAATCACCTTCTTTTCTAACCCTAATTCTACCAGGTACTGTATCCATATGCCCACAGAAAAGAATTCGGGGTGAACCAGAACCTTTTGTGGCAATTATATTTCCCACTTCGTCCGTATGTACGTCATTGAAACCCAGATCATCGCATTTGTCTGCAAGAAATTCAGCTAAACCTTTTTCACGAAGTGATGGTGTGTAAATTTTCAAAGCCTTCTCTAAAGTCTTTACTGCAAATCGTTCTGTGAGAGTGAAATGAGATTCCATTTTTACTTTACCAAATTTTTTACATAATTCAACATTTGAGTTGGAATGTCAACACCAGTCACTCTTACGACATTTCTAAATTCAGTTGTATTGTTAATCTCATGAACTACTAATCCCTTGTCGTCACTTTCCATTAGATCAACACCAACAATTTCTCCTTTAACCGTATTTTTAGCTTTTATGCAAACATCCTCCAACTCGTTTGAAACTTCACATGTTTCCGCCGAGCCACCTAAGTGAGTATTTGTTTTCCAATTAACACCATCTGTATTTCTGTAAATTGCAGCAGCTACATTATCACCTATTACTATAGCACGAATGTCTCTTGGCGGTCTTGGTACAAACTCTTCTAGGAAATACATTCGGTATATTGGATGCATAGATTCTCTTGATTCGATAACACCCTCAGCTGAATCTTTGTCGTTCAATTTTGATACCATTCTGCCCCAACTGCCAACAGTCGGCTTGATAATCTTTGGATATCCGTTTTTTTCTAGTGATTCAATAGCTGCCTCTTTTGAAAAGGCAATCACTGCGTCAGGTGTAGGAATTCCCGCTTTCTGTAATAACATATGTGTGAAAAGCTTGTTACCAGCTAGAATTCCCGTGTTTAGAGTATTTACTACTCTGGCTCCAAGACCCTCCAGCGCTGCGGTTGAGTGTATATTCCGATAATAACTCACACAACGTTGCAAAACATTCTGAAAGTTCTGTGAATTTTCATTCAAATTGATAAACAGTTTTTTACAATCAACCATCTCTATAGAAATATCGTTCTTTTTTGCAGCTTCAATCAGCAGTTTTTCTTCGAGACGGATTGTGTCATAAAGAACAGTGATCGTAGAGGTCACTGCCCCCAGTCCTCTCCGACGGTTTGAGCTGGTTTTAACTCAAATCCACCAGAAGTTTTTGTCAGCTCAAAGCTAGCTCCACATTCTGCACATGTTACAATCTCGCCTTCAACAGCATCCTCAGGGACAGTAATGTTCGCATCACATTCAGGGCAATTGGTCATTTTCTAGATTTCCTCACTTTTTCATCATTAATTATCTTTCTTTCTGTTTTGTCCTCGAGTGGAATCTCGAGAAGGTCACCCATTCTAAGGTTTTTCAAACCTTTAGCAATACTTTTTGCACTCGCAGCATCTTTTTTCAGGCCTAAGACAGTCATAAGGTGTCCTGCACCAGTCTTACCAGCTAGTTCGCCGAATACAATCCTTCGTCTATTCCCAACGTCTCTAGGTGTAATTGGTTCATATGCAGCTGGATTTTTCAAAACCGCAGCAAGATGTGTTCCAGCCTTATGCTTGTAGGCTGAGGAGCCAACAATTGGCTTTGAGTCATATGGTTTTATGTTTGTGTATTGTTCAATCACTCTTGAAAGATCAGCCAACATGTCAAGCCTGAAATCATTTGGTGATTTGTACAAATAGTGAAGTGCCACCGCAGTTTCTGCAAGAGATGGAATTCCTGTTCTTTCACCAATTCCATCAATAGTTGTATGTATTTGATCAACACCAGCATCACATGCAGCAAATGCATTTGCCAATGCAAATCCAATGTCATTATGAACATGTGCATCAAGTGGGACACTAACTTCAGAACGAACCATTTTAACAAAATTATACATACCTAAAGGTCTTAAAATTCCCACAGTATCAGTAAGACTGATTCTGTCCACACCTGCCTCCTCTATTGCCTTGCACACACTGATTAAGAACTGTGGATCTGCCCTGCTTCCATCTTCTACAGTGAATCTAATTTTCAAACCATGTGATTTTGCATACTCGACAGTTTTTATCGCCCTATTCAGCGCTTCATCTCTGGAAATTCTTAACTTATCTTTGAGATGAATATCAGATATTCCAAGATATGCGGCAACCCAAGATGCATCACATTTTAACGAAACGTCAATGTCCTCCTTTAATGCTCTTCCGTGTGCTACAATGTCAGCCTTTAATCCTTGTTTGATGATCGTTTTGGTTGCTTCAGCATGATCAGGAGAAATGATAGGTGATATCTCAATCTGATCAACACCAAAGTAATCAAGCTCCCAAGCAATCTGAATTCTTTGCTTAACCGTGAATGAAACACCTGGATGTTGTTCACCTTCCCTTAGTGTAGAATCTAGGATTCGTATTCTCTTAGGCTCCTTTCCAACGGAGTTGTATTCCATTGCATAATAATTCGGATCATTCATCGCTATATTCGTTAGAATTATAGATTAATATAAAGATAATCGTACTAGAATCGTCTTAATTAGATATTTTTGGTACTAAATTAGGCGATGTTTGTTAAAATGATACGATTTTCGATTATGCTATAGTTTTAAGAATTATTACAGTATTTGTGTCAATCACACCGGGAATTTTTCGCAAATCGTCAATACACTTGTTGATCTCGGTAATGTTCTGTGCCCTGACAATTACACTAATGTCGTACTGACCAGTGATTTCATAAACTGTCTTAACATCAGAAAGTTTTGTAAGTTTTGTAGAAACCTTTGCTGTGTCAACTGATGAGTCAACTGATATTAAGACAATTGCGCTAGTACTATTTGCCTCACCAACTTGAACAGTGAATTTCTCAATAATACCATTATCAACCATATTTTTCACTCTTCTTCTTACCGCAGATTCAGACATCTTTAGTTTTTTACCAATCTCTACAAATGATTCTCTAGAATCTTTTTGTAGGAACTCTAAAATTTTTTCATCAGTTTTGTCTCTATACATTTCTTCTATTCTCCTCGTTTGTTAGTAGCTCGTCTAGTATTTTTAGTATTTTTGTAACATCTTCCTCTGATATAACTAGTGGGGGAAGAAATCTTAGGATATTTCTACCCGAGTATAATAATAAAATTCCATTTTTAATTCCCTCCATTAAAATATCTTTTACTTCAAATCTCAATTCAACACCAATCATTAGGCCCTTGCCTCTAACTTCCCGAATTATTTTATGTTTAGATTTGAGTTCTTCTAATCCATGTTGAAGTTTTTGACCCAAATTTTTTGCATTTTCAATCAAACCATCTTGGGTTAGAGCTTGAATTGTAGCAGTTCCAGCTGCACATGACAGAGGATTTCCTCCAAATGTTGATGAATGTTCACCCTTTTTCATCGCAGATAGAATATCCGGTCTTACTAATGTAACACCCATTGGAACTCCTCCAGCAATTCCCTTTGCAACACACATTATATCTGGAACAGTCTTCCAGTGATCTGCTGCCCACATACTTCCTGTTCTACCCAGTCCAGATTGAATTTCATCAAATATAAGCAGAATTTTGTTTTCGTCACATAGTTTTCTAACATCTTGTAAGAAGCTATCAGGTGGAACATGAATGCCACTCTCTCCTTGGATAGGTTCTAAGATTACAAATGCTGTGTCCTTATCAACAGTATCACGTAATTCATCTATGTCACCGTATGATGAAAAGGAAACTTTCTCAACTAAAGGTTGGAATGATTTTCTATATTTTGGATTAAATGTTAGAGACAAAGCTCCCATTGATTTTCCATGATAAGATCCCTTCATTGCAACCATTCCTTTTTTCCCTGAAAATTTCCTTGCAAATTTTATCGCAGCTTCTACAGATTCAGACCCACTGTTGTTTAGATGAACTTGGGAAAGTCCTTTTGGAGCAACCTTAATCAAATTTTCTAAAAATTCTTCCCTTGTCTTGTTGTAAAACGAACTGTGAACCGTCAATATCCTGCCGATTTGTGCTTTGATTGCGTTTACAACACGCTCATTTCTGTGTCCCACAAGCGCAACTCCGTATCCACCCATACAATCAATGTATTCCTTATTATCGATATCCCAAACATGCGAACCCTGTCCTTTTTCAATCGTAACAGGAAACCTCTGGTAAAGATTTCCTAAATATTGATCCTCAGTCATTTTTTATTACCGTGCAATGCTTGTATGCAATTGCAGATGATATGGGGTTTTCCCTTTGCCCATTAGCAATTAACGCTTCTCCTACACCCATCTCAAGTGCTTCAGTTGCAGCGAGTATCTTTTTTTCCATACCAAATCCAATTTGCGGCAAAATTTCCTTTGCTTTCGCTAGCGTTAGAGTATCAACCAATTTTTCATCTATTAACAATCCGTCAACGTTAGTCAGAAATAAGACCTTGTCAGCTTTTACTTGCCCTGCAATATTAGCAGCTGCTCTATCACCATCTACATTAAGTAAATCAAATTCTTCACTAATTGCTATTGGAGAAATTACAGGCGTGTAACCTTGATCAAGAATCGATTTTATCAATGACACATTAATTTGTGTTATTTTACCTGTATATCCCCCATCAATTACCTGCTTTCGTTTTTTTTCATTCATAATTATGAGTTTTTTCTTTCTGTTAGCCTGAATTATTTTTCCATCTATTCCAGATAAACCAACTGCATTGATTCCATTTTTTTGCAACATCTTTACAATTGTTTTATTAATTCTTCCGGACATTACCATGGTGAAAATTTCTGCAGTTTCCAAGTCTGTATATCTGCTCTTTACGCCACTAGGAGAAACAACGAACTTTGGTTTTTTACCTAACTGTTCTGTGACTTTGGTGACCTCTTTTCCTCCACCATGAACTATGATTACTCCTTCTTGCTCTACTACTTTTTTTATATCTGCCATGACAGATGGGTGCAGATCGTCAACTACGCTACCCCCAATTTTGATTGTAATCATTTGCTATACTGGTGTTAGTGGGGAATACATAATTCCTTGCTTCTCATCAAAACCTGACATCACATTCATGTTCTGGATAGCAGATCCGGCTGCACCTTTCATCAAATTGTCAGACGCAGAAAGTGCAATCAACCTATTATTGTCGTAGTCAAGATCAAAGCCAATGTCACAAAAGTTTGAACCAACTACAAACTTTGGGTCAGGGAATTTATACAAGCCATTTTTATCGCGAATAAGCCTGATGAATATTTCCTCGCCATATTCAGCTCGATAAATTTTCCAAAGCTCCTTTTCATCAATCTTCTTTTTCATGAATGTGTGATTCGTGCAAAGAATTCCCCGAACTATATCTACTGCATGAGGACTCATTGAAACCTTGATTTTTTTTCCAGCGACTTCACTAAGCTCCTGTTCGATTTCGCCTGTATGACGGTGCTTTGCAGGTTTGTAAGGTCGAATTACTCCAGCTCTCATTGCATGTTGTGTACCAGATGTGCCTCCAGCACCAGCACCAGACGAACCAATTTTTGAATCAACAATTATGTGGTCCGTGTCAATAAGATCATTTTTGATCAGTGGGTATAACGCAAGCGTAGATGTTACTGCCATACATCCAGGACAAGAAACTAACTGTGCATTTTTAATTTTATCCCTATGAAGTTCCGGAATACCAAATACTGATTTTGACAAGTAATCAGGATGTGGATGTTCCCAACCATACCATTTTGTATAGTCTTCAGGATTGTGTAATCTGTAATCTGCACTAAGATCAATAATTTTCATTCCCCTATCGTAAAATGTTTTTACAATCTCGGTTGCGGTTCCGTGTGGTACTGCAGTAAAAACCAAATCACATTTGTCTGACATTTTGTCATAATCAAGTTCTGAAAATGTTAGTTCGGTGAAGCTCTTTAGGCTCGGGTGTATTCGATGCAGATATTCTCCAATATGCGTAGTTGATGTAACCATCGAAATTTCAGCTTCAGGATGACCTAACAGTAAACGGACTACTTCTCCGCCAACATATCCAGATGCACCTACTATTCCAACTTTCATTGTAACACTCTTCGCATTTAGTATAATTTATGTTATTAATCGGTTTACTTTCTGATTGAGTTTAGTGCGAACTCAATCATTTCTTTTGGGATGTTTATGTTTGCAACTTTGACTAGCCCCTTAAACTCAACAGTGTTATTCACTTCATGAACAACTAGTCCTTTTTCTTTATCTTCCATCAAGTCAACTCCCAGAATTCCTCCCCCAACGGCTTTTGAGGCTTTTACACACAGGTCTTCTATCTCATTTGTTACGTCGCAAATTTCAGGTTCTGCACCAAGTGCAATGTTTGTTTTGAAATTACCCGAAGATTTTCTATACATTGCAGTAATTGCCTTGTCCCCAATTGTAATCACTCTAATGTCTCTTGGAGGTCGGTCTATCATCTCCTGAAGATAGAAAATTCTATCTAAAGGACCATCTGTAATTTCCCTTTGTTCAATGATTGCATCTGATGTATCTTTGTCCTTAAGTGGTATGACGCCTCTTCCCCAACTACCAATAACTGGTTTTATTACCATTGGATAACCAACTTTCTCAAGATTTTCTCGTGCAGCATCGGCAGAGAAAGAAAAGTATGTCTTTGGGGTTGGAATGTTGTTCTTTTTTAACAACATTGTCGTTAATAGCTTATTACCGCAAATTGTTGAAACATTAAACTTGTTGATTACTGAAACATCTAAAAATTCTAGACATGCAGTAAAATACAATCCTCTATAGTAACTAACGCAGCGTTCTAAGACTATATTCCCAAAGTCAAAATCTTGTATTTGATTAGATGTGTTGATTTGTGTGGTTTTTGCATCAATAAGTGAGGTTTCATGCCCAAGTTCTACCGCCTCTTTTTGAAGCATTTTTTCTTCTGTTCTTAGCCGGTCAAATACTATACAAATTTTTGACAATTACTCTCCCCAGTCTTCGCCTACTGTTTCGGCTTTCTTGATTTCAATTGCAGGACCATCTTTCTTTGAAATTTCATAGTCGGCTCCGCAATCGACACAGGAAACAATCTCTCCAACAGCAGCGTCGTCGGGTATATTTAGATCCGCGTCACATTCTGGGCATTTCATATTTTTCTTCACCTTTTCTTTTGTAATTTATTAGCTTCTGTTGATTGCATTCCCCATAATTCTACAAAGCCTTTTGCCAACTTTTGATCAAATTTTGAACCCTTTCCATACGTTGCAATTTTATGATTATACAGTGAATACTTTGATTCGCGACCAACGACCCTAAGACTTCCTTTGAACAGTTTTAATCTTACAGTTCCAGATACTCGTTTTTGTGTCTG
This sequence comes from Candidatus Nitrosopelagicus sp., assembly GCA_046583565.1. Taxonomy (GTDB): domain Archaea; phylum Thermoproteota; class Nitrososphaeria; order Nitrososphaerales; family Nitrosopumilaceae; genus Nitrosopelagicus. The sequence continues at coordinate 11,548 of JAYGCB010000113.1, forward strand.
TTCTATGAACATGTCAAGAGCATTTTTTAATGGATCCTTCCAGAGACCAGAATACGTCAACCAAGACCACTCATCATCTACTAATGACTTGAATTTTGTTTCATGCTTAGTGTGAACCATCTTTTCCAAATCTGAGTGGGCCTCAATTAAGCAAGATGCGGCGGGAGTTTCATACACTTCACGTGATTTTATACCAACAACTCGGTCTTCAATATGATCTATAATACCAACCCCACATGAGCCTGCCTTTTTGTTGATGTAATCGATTAATTTTATAGGATTCATAGATTTACCATCAACTGCAACAGGAATTCCTTTTTCAAACTTGATCTTTAAATACACAGGTTTGTTCGGAAGATTTTTTGTTTTTACCCAAATAAACGCATCATCTGGAGGTTCATTGTTAGGATTTTCTAAAACTCCACCCTCAATTGCACGTCCCCATAGGTTTTGATCAATACTGAATTTTTTTGCAACATTTTCAATCTTTATCCCATGTTTTTTTGCAAATTTCAATTCCTCTGTCCTATCTAAATTAAGATCCCTTATTGGCGCAATTATTGGTAGATTAGAACCTGCATGCATAGTTAAGTCAAACCTTACTTGATCATTGCCCTTGCCTGAACACCCATGTGCAAGCGAAGTTACTTTTTCTTTTTTTGCAATTTGTAAAACTTTTTGAGCGATTAATGGACGAGCAAGTGCAGTAGCTAAACAGTATTTTTTTTGGTATAGTGCATTTGCTTTGATAGCTGGAAAAATATAATCAACGACAAATTCTTTTTTGGCATCAATGTTATAATGCTTTTTCACACCAAGTTTCTTAGCCTTGGCAGAAATTTTTTTGTAGTCATCATTCTGTCCAACATCAACTGTAACTGTTACAACATCCATGTTGTACTTTTCCTGAAGATACTTTACCACAACAGAAGTATCAAGTCCTCCTGAAAATGCAAGTATTGCTTTTTGTTTCATAAGGCAAATGAGTTACTTATTTTCCATTTATCTCTTTGTTCTGAACATTTTCAATTATTTTGTAATAGCTGGAGCTAAAATACGATCAATATTTAACCCTGATTTATAACGCTGTTTTATGAAAATCACAGTCACAGTATTTAGTCTAACTATAATGATCATAGCTGTTGCTGTAATTGTTGTATTAACTGGTAATTATTCTGAAACCAGCCAGGACAAACTAAGAGTAGCTTTTTTTCCTAGCATAGGACATGCAGTGCCCATTGTCGGATTGGAAAATGGAATTTTTCAAGAGGAAATTGGCGAGCAAATTAAAATAGAGACTAAGATCTTTGACAGTGGTCCACAGGTTATAGAATCAATTTTTGCGGGTTCAATTGATATTGCTTATGTTGGACCAGGACCAATCATTAATGGTTTTTTGAAGTCAGATGGAATGGATATCAAGATTTTATCTGGTGCTGCTAGCGGTGGCGCAAGTTTTATTATACAGCCAAACTCCGGATTAGATTCGTTTGAAAACTTTGATGGAAAGCGTATTGCATCTCCACAAATCAGCAACAGTCAAGATGTGTCCCTGCGACATTATCTGGCATCAAACGGTCTAAAGCCGGTTGAAAAAGGAGGAACAGTATTTGTACTAAATATTTCCAATCCTGACATCTATACTTTATTTGCAAAAGGTGACATTGACGGGGCATGGGTGCCAGAGCCTTGGGCAACAATGCTAGTAGAAGAACTTGGCGGTGTTAGATTATTCAATGAAGAAAAATTATGGCCAGATGAACAATTTGCCTCTGTATTACTCATATCTAGGACAAACTATCTAGAAAATAATCCAGAGATCATTCGAAATTGGATAAAGTCACATGAGGAAACCGTTTCGTGGATCAATTCCAACCCAGATAAGTCAAAAACAATCTTCAGTAATTTTTTGATAAAATATATGGGAAAATCATTACCAACAAAAATAATTGATGAATCTTTTTCAAATTTAGAAATTACATCTGACCCAATTAAAAATTCGGTATTAACGTTTGCGGAACGTGCAGATTCATTGGGATACCTTGGAAGAACAGGTTACAATTTAGATGGGATTTTTTATCAACCGGATTTAAATCCTAACGCAATGGTGAAACAGCTAAATGGGTAAATTGGAATCCAGAAATATTGAAAAATATTTTAAACATGACGGAAAACCACTAAAGACATTAGATGGAATTGATCTAAACGTTGAAGACGGAGAATTTGTATGTATTGTCGGTCCTTCAGGATGTGGGAAAACTACTTTTCTAAGAATCACTGCTGGATTGGAACAACCAAGCAACGGTCAAATTTTTCTTGATGGTAAATCCGTAACGGGTACTGGACCAGATAGAATAATGGTATTTCAGGAAGGTGCACTGTTTCCTTGGCTGAATGTTCAAGATAATGTAGAATACGGGTTAAAAATTGCTGGTATTCCTAAGGAGGAAAGAAGTCAAATTTCGAACAGATATTTGGATATGATGCAACTTACACAGTTTGCTACTTCTTTCATTCATCAACTTTCAACAGGAATGAAACAACGTGTTGCGATAGCCAGAGCTTTGGCGATGGAGCCAGATGTATTGCTGATGGACGAACCTTTTGCGTCACTTGATCCGCAGACCAGGGATCTTTTACTGGTGGAACTGCAATTAATCTGGCAGAAGACAAAGAAAACCATCGTTTTCGTTACTCATAACGTTGCAGAAGCTGTTATGTTAGGCACACGAGTTTTGGTATTTTCTCACAGACCGGCTAAAATTAAGAAGGAAGTGAAGATTGATTACAAACGTCCCAGGGTAGCGGAAGACGAAAACCTTCTGCCATACCAGCAAAAGATTTTGGCAGAATTAAGACCTAGTCAGAGGGTAGATTGAAAAGATGAAACCAAGTACACTTGCGAAAAAAATTGGTTTTTACGCAATGATAATTATAGTATGGCAGGGTCTTGACAGTGCAGATATTTGGCCTGACAATATTTTTCCATCACCAGTAGATGTTGTAGAAGACCTGGCGTATGGAGTTTCTGATGGAAGTCTGTTATATGGAATTGGAACAAGCTTGCTGAGATTGATTGTCGGCTTAACAATAGCGATTGCTGGTGGCATGGTACTTGGAATCTTTATGGCAAGAGTTGAAACTGTCAATCAAACAATCGGTTCATTGGTTCTTGGACTACAATCAATTCCATCCATAGCTTGGGTGCCACTTGCAATTCTGTGGTTTGGTTTAACTGATTCTGGTATTATTTTTGTTACAGCCATCGGTGCAATATTTGCCGTAACCATCAATACTTACACTGGCGTGAAGAACATCAATCCTTCCTATATTGAGGCGGCGAGAAACATGGGTGCAAAGGGAACTCAACTTATTACTAGTGTGTTAATTCCCGCCGCATTTCCTTACATGATATCTGGATTTAAGCAAGGTTGGGCGTTTGCATGGAGAGGTGTCATTGGGGCTGAGCTTCTGTTCTCATTCCTTGGTCTTGGTTTTCTTCTTAACGTTGGTCGTCAACTTAATGACGTATCCCAGGTGATAGCTGTAATGATAGTAATAATGGGAATTGGTATACTAGTTGATGGAGTGGTCTTTAAGAGAATTGAAAATAAAGTTATGACTAGATGGGGATTACGCTAGAATTTTAAAAATCATATACTGTCGGAGAGGGTTATGATCTCACCATTGTTGACAACTAGCAGCTGATCCTTTGGAATTTTTACCCAGTTTTCGTTGGTAAATTTTTTAGTGGAGAACAGAATTGCTCGTTTAGAGCTATCTGACGGTTTGCCTAAACCTGGTTTTCGTCGCAACATATACACGGGTGCACTTGTGTAGTGATTAAATGCATAATACATGCTACCATCTGACATCAAAAAATTTAGTGTGATGGATCTAGTATAACGTTCGAAGATCTTTCTTAT
>JAYGCB010000018.1:0-6775 GCA_046583565.1 Candidatus Nitrosopelagicus sp.
GAAGATAGATGGGTCTTTGTTGAAGGCTGCAAACACCCAAAATCTGTTACTATTTTGTTAAGAGCTGGCTCACAAAGAGTTGTTGATGAAGTTGAAAGAGGAGTTCATGATGCTATAATGGTAGTTAAAGACGTGATGGAATTACCATCAATCGTAGCTGGCGGAGGATCACCAGAAACATATGTTGCAACTCAAATTACAAGTTGGGCAAAGTCACTGGAAGGCCGAGAACAGCTTGCAGCAGAAAAGTTTGCTGAGGCTTTAGAAGCTATTCCACTTGCACTTAGCGAAAATGCAGGAATGGACCCAATTGATACGCTTGCCATGCTTCGCTCAAGGCAGCTTAAAGGTAATAAATGGACTGGGATAGACGTTATGAAAGGGCAAGTATCAGATTTGAAATTAAGCAATATTGTTGAACCCTTAGCAGTCAAAAACCAAATTATTTCTGCGGCAACTGAGGTTGCTTGTATGATTTTACGTATTGATGATGTGATTGCAACTGCCAAGTCAGCAGGCCCACCACCTGGTGCAGAAGGAGGAATGCCACCTGGAATGGGTGGAATGGGTGGAATGGGTGGAATGCCTGACATGGGCGGAATGATGTAATTTTTATTTGCAAATCTAACTACTTTTTACTGAATTAAAATGACTAAGTGGTCACGTGTTAGAAGGAGAAAGGAGAGAAGAGATGCTGAAGCTGAAGAGCGCCGAAAAACTGAAGAACTCCAAAGCACTGAACCACAAATTGAAGACCTTAACACACAACAAGAAAAGAGCTCCGAAAATATTCAACAGACTAGAGAAAATGTAGAACAAGAAAACACTCAAACATTTAAACAAAAATCAATCCTTTCACAGATTCCACGATATGTCTATCTAGTAGCATTTTTTGCATTGCTCTCAGGTGTTTTTTATCCACTTATTACACCCAATCCCTCAGAACAAAATCTAGACAACGTTCTCAAGGGCACTGCAATTTTATTTCTAGGACTTACAGGAGCAATACTTGTGTACAAAGGTACAACATCAGATAAAAATCGGGCAGCGGTTGTTAGTTTGGGGTTTGTATTGATCGCGGTCTCACTCGCACTCATGTTCACAATTGCAGGCACGCCTGCATGAGCAATTGTTTAGACATCAAAGTACAAATAAAATTCATGAGGATGAGGCCGGATTGAAATCTCACGCTGATCTTTTCTTTCTAACTCAATAATTCTGCTAACTACAGAATCTGAAAAAATTGGATTTAGATAACCTCTATCACTTTCAAGCTCATCCAAAGCCACTCCTAAGTTAGCGGGCAAAATTCCTATACCTTTCTTTTTTCTCTCTGCTTTAGACATTTTATAGATGTCCTCATGAATTGGGTCTCCAGGATCTGTTTTCTTTTTTATTCCATCAAGTCCTGCAGATAGAACCGCAGGAAAGACAAGATAGGGATTAGATGATGGATCAGGAACCCTATACTCCATTCTTTTCAAACGAGAATATTTTTCTCCCTTAAAGTGAGCTGGAATTCTTATTGTTGCAGACCTGTTCGCGGTACTCCATGCAATGTAAACCGGTGCTTCATATCCCGGTACAAGTCTGTGAAATGAGTTGGTTGTTGGGTTTGTAATAGCAGTCAAACCCTTAGCATGATCCATAACTCCACCACAAAAGTAGCGTGCCGTCTGGCTTAGTTCATCTGGGTCGTCTTTATCAAAGAATGTATTTTTTCCAGACTTCCAAAGGCTGACATTGGTATGCATGCCGGAACCAGAGTCCATAGAGATTGGCTTTGGCATCATGGTGGCAATTTTCCCATGTTTCTTAGCAATGTTTCGTATGACATATTTGTAAGTTTGGGCACTGTCTGCAGCATTAGTCATTTTATCATAATTGATATCGATTTCACATTGACCAGCTGTGGCAACCTCATGGTGATGATTATCACATAAAATTCCAAAATTCTCATTCAATACCTCGACACAATCATTTCTGTATTCAGTTAACGTGTCTGAAGGTGTGCTTGGATAGTAGCCCTCCTGTAATCCCATTGGATAACCAGTTCCTTCTTGACTCCATGGCGCCTCTTTTGATTCAATTGAGTAGGATTGGCCCTTATAGGGAGTTAATACATCCCAGTGAATCTTGTCAAAAACAAAGAATTCTACTTCTGGTCCCCAAAGACTATCATCAAATCCCTCCGTCTTCAAATGTTCCTCAGCTTTCTGGCATATGCCTCTTGGATCAGTTTCCAATCTACCTTTACCAGCTCCACGGTAGATATCACACAGCATTCTTGCAGATTTTTGATCTCCCATCCATGGAATTACTGCAAATGTACTGGGATCAGGCTTGAGTATTAGATCAGAATCATCAATAGTGGTAAACCCAACAATGGAAGAACCATCAAGTTTGGGAAGCCCGTCCTGCATTTGGTCACTTGTAAATGTGATCGACGATATAGTAGTATGATGAAAGCGACCAGGAAGGCTGGTAAACTGTAAATCTATAAATTTTATTTCATCACGCTTAATCATGGTGAAAACTTCGTCAGCAGAATATTGGATTTCTGTTGGTTTTCCGCCTATGACTTTATATGGCAATTTATTATCTTCAACAGAACAAAAATAACCCCAGTCATTTAAGGATTGTCAGGTATATTTCAATGTCAGAAGAAAATAAAATCGATATCAAATATCTCCAATTGCTCGTTTTACAAGAATCTGAAAACGATGCAATGCAGAAACTTGATTCAAGTCTTTACAACTCAATTTCAAAATTCATTGGAGATTTGAAAAGTGAAGAATGTGATGGGATTGATGCAAAAATTAAAAACACTTTGTTAGACATGGTAACTGAGCTTGCATCATCTCTCTTAAAATTGAGGTTGGAAAAGGCATCTTTGGATAGCTCCAACTCTTCCACGTTACTTGACGTGGAAAAATATATTCTCGACTCGCAAAAGGAAATGGAAGAAAGGAAAGAGATGATCCTTTCTAGAATATTGAACGGAAAACCTGAATTATTAGGTTCTCACGACCAATAGAAATTATAATCTATAGTTTTAGATTTAGGCATGTCACACCTTGATGTAGATATTATAGATTTTCTTATTCTTACCATAATTCCAGTGGCGGTACTTTTTGTAATTGAAATGATTTGTAGGGCAATTAAGACACTTTCATGGATTAAACTAACAGTACAAGGAATTATGATGGTAGCTTTTGCCATTGCATATATGACAGTGATTACCCCTCATGTACTTACAGCACTTTGCTTGGTTGCTTTAGCTGGTGCATTGTTCTACCAAGCCAGGCGTTCAAAAATTGATCCAAAAAAGTCCAATTATTAGCAGACTTGATAATCAACCAAACCGACCTAGCAACCTTCTGAAAATATTACGCTTGCCCGTACCGCCGTCACGAATCACCTTTCGCTCACCAAATTTCTTTGCCCTTATTTGAGAAAGCTTGACACACCGATGGTCTTCTGGGAGTCTATGTTCTGAACAAAATGGATCCTTACAGTAATTACACTCAAAAGGCATATCTGTCATATCTCCACAATACGCACACTTTTCTTCCAGCATAACTTGGTATTTGGTTTTTTCCTAATAAATTAGCTATTATATTTTAAAAACACATTTACTGCGTTCATTGAAATTATTGATAATGTCGATAGAAGGCAAAGTTGCGATTATCACTGGAGCAAGCAGCGGTATTGGTTATGCTACCGCATTAGCATTATCCAAGGCTGGTGCGAAAGTGGCTATCGGTGCCAGACGAACTGACAAGCTGGAGCAATTAGAAAATGAAATCAAAAAGAGTGGCGGCGAAGTATTGTCACAAAAGCTTGATGTTACGAAAAAAACTGATTGTGATGCTATTGTTGAGCAAGCAATAAAAAAATGGGGCACGGTTGATATCCTAGTAAACAATGCGGGCTTGATGCCACTTAGTTTTATAAAAAGTCTTAAGGTTGATGAATGGGAACAGATGATTGATGTGAACATTAAAGGTGTACTATATTGTACAGCTGCAGTAATCCCACATTTGAAAGAAAAAAAATCAGGTCATATAGTTAACATTTCATCAGTTGCTGGCAGGCTTGTATTTCCGTCGGGTAGCGTCTATTGTGCAACAAAACATGCTGTTACTGCATTTAGTGAGGGACTAAGGCAGGAATTAAGCGCCAGATCCGGTATTAGGGTAACATGTGTAGAACCCGGAGTGGTTGAAACAGAGCTACTAAACACCATCACCGATGAGTCGTTGCAAGGCTTTATTGAGACAGCAAAGAAATCACAAGGTCTAAAGGCGGATGATATTGCAAGCGCAATTTTATTTGCCCTACAATCACCAGAACACATGAATGTAAACGAAATTCTTATTAGACCTACGACTCAAGAGCGTTAAAATTTTCTTTTTATTTACGATTACATCCGACGGTTTAATAATTTCACGACATGCGCTTAAAGTAGGGGTCGTCGTCTAGATTGGCTATGATGCCAGCCTGGGGTGCTGGAGGTCGCAGGTTCAAATCCTGCCGGTCCCATATTCTTCTAAATTCATTCACTATACAGATCTACTCATATAAGCAACATTAAAGTGAAAACGGTTCAAAGTAAAGTATTATTTACTGCATAAAAAATTCTAACCCAATATGCCCATAATTAAAAAAGCATCATTAATTGATAAATTAAAAATTTATGGATATGTATTCAAGTTAAGTCTTCAGAAACAAAAACGAGATTATGATTTAATAGATCAACAATATAATTCCGGGATTTGGAATAGCAAACCTTGGGAAGAAACTGATTTCGAGTCACCATATGGGAACTATGCACGAACAGAATCTGAAAATCATGAATTTGTCATGTGGCATGAGGGAAAGATGGTAAAAGCAAAATGGCATGATTTTCACAAGGAACGTCTTTCTGAATTTTTAACATTTTTTGACGAATTTGATAAAATGCAACCAATCGTGGAACTGGGATGCGGTTTAGGTTTTAACTTATTCAATCTTCGCAGAATGGGTTTTAAAAAACTTGAAGGGTATGATTTATCTAAAATTGCCATAGAAAAATTACAAAAATATGTAAAAAAGAATGACTATGACATGCATTTTGGTGTATGTGATCTGAATAAACCATTCTTTGAAAACATGATTAAAGATAAAGTAGTATTTACTAGTGGCTGTCTGGAACAGTGTAAACACATTATGGAAAATGCTCTTAAGAACATTGTAAACGGTAATCCAAAATTAGTAATAAATTTTGAAGTAGACTATGATACATCCTCATACATTGTAAAAAAATATCTTGATTCACGTGATTATCAGAATAATTTAGTTAAGGAATTAAAAATATTGCAAAAGAAGGGAGACATTGAGTTATTATCGATTAAAAAAATCAGGCATTCCATATCTCCGATCAATGTTGGTTCTGCAATAATATGGAAACCAAAATCTAAAAACTAAATGTCAGAAATTATTATAAGAAATTTTTTAATTACATCTTTCGGGATTATATCTTCAAGACATTTAGTAAACTTTCAAAACTCTCCCTACTTTGATTTTGTTTATATCTACGTAGGACGGAAATAATTTTCTCCTTTTTAGGAACTTTACAAATATCTTTTACAGTTTTTGAAATTCCAGAACCTATGAAAAACGCCTGAGTTGCAGATGTAACATTTGAAGCTCTTCGTTCCACACTTGAGCTTTCGAAATCAATAATGGTGATTTTCTTACCCACAATCACATGTTTTGGCATTCTACTTAATTCTCCATGATCCAAACCAACCATGTCTAGTTTGTAGCAATCTTCAAGAACTTTTTTAATCACTGCCTGAATTTGAGAAGCATGGCTCTTTGATTTCAAATTACTAAACCAGTTACCAATTTTTTCACCTTCTAAATATTCCATCACAAGAAAATTTTTACTAAAATCTATTAATTTTGGTCCAACGCCACAGCGGTTTGTTATTTGAAGTAATTGGGCCTCTTTATTCAAATTTTTTCTTGGTGAATCACTCCGTCTGATTTTGACAGCAACTTTTTTTCTTCCTAATTTACCCAAGACTACGATTCCTACGTAGCCCTTGCCTAACACACTAGTAGTACCAATTTTCAACTCACCTTGGAACGAAATACTCTCTACGCCAAGGTTTTGTAACTCTTTTATTCGTGATTTTGTCTGTGCTTTAGTTCCTTTTGGATAAACCAATATGTCTGAATAAGGAGGTTCAGTTATCTTACTAATTTTAATAAAAGATTGTTTCATCTGTTACGGCAATACTTGCAATTGCATCTTTAATGGATTTGTTTGATACTTTGCTTGCATTAATAATTTTAACACCACTTTTGAAATCCTTCTCAAGTCCCTTAGGAATACCACAATTTTTTAGATTATCTTTCAAAAGGTTTTTCAAAAATAATATCGCATCATCATATTTTCTTTTCTGTAAGGATTGTATTTTGCCTTCTTCATTAATCCACATAAGCTGGCTTTTTTTAAAATTAGCTAAAATAAATTTTTCACAGTGATCCTTACTAGAAATTTCAGGTCCAACCCGAACTAAACTACTTTCAATTTTTTTTGCATGCAACAAAAAAATTAATGCCGCATTTTCCTTTTCATCCTTAACTGACGAATTCCTTAAAACCGTAAATTCACCCAATTCTAACTGAGTTTTTAGTGCATTTGACGCACGTTTTATTTGACCCCAAATAATATCATCACTTCTATCTTTAAACCTAAATTGGACAACTACAATTTTATCAA
>JAYGCB010000099.1:0-2557 GCA_046583565.1 Candidatus Nitrosopelagicus sp.
GACGTGGAGTTATTTCGAAAGGTGCAATACTAGAAACAGCAGAAGGGAAATGTCGTGTTGTTTCCAGACCAGGACAACACGGTGTAGTAAACGCAATACTAGTAAAGTGATTTCATGAAAAGTTACGACCATGTCGTAATATGGTTAGACTATTTTAACAAAACATTGTCTAGAAAAAACGGAAGAAAACTGCCAAAAGATAAGTGCGTTTTTGATCCTTCTCTAAACGAACTGATTGAATCGTCAAATGCCGCAGGATTAAAACCAACCGAAACAGACGACAAAGTTAGATTTCCAAAAAGGGCATATGTCAGATCAGGTTATATAATCTTAGAAAAAAAATTTTCTAAAACAAAAATTCTCAATAAAATTTCAGAAAAGCTAGTAATCAAAAGAGCCAAACAGTCAAAATAAAATTCTATCTAGCTCTAAGATAAAGTAATTTTGACAAAACTCTATGATAACTATTAGATGATTTAGAATGTAATTGCAGGAGGTAGGGGAAATTATGCATTTAGCCCGTAGTGGCAGAGTCATTGTAAGGCTTTCCAACACCGTAGGTCCTAATCAGATACTTTGCGATGACAAAAGCGTGAAAGTAGCAAAGGTTACTGAATTAATTGGACCAGTTGCTAAGCCTTATGCGTCTGCCATCTCTTTGACGAACAACATCAAAAAATTCGTGGGAAAAAAGATGTATACATTTGAAACCCCTTCTGCGAAAAAATTCAAAAAGCAAAGGAGAAAACAAAAATGAAAACAATAGAAATAGAAAGATGTACAGTCTGTAAATCATCGGTTATTGATGATACGCAGAATGGTGAAAGGATTTGTTCTGGCTGTGGAATAGTAGTTTCAGAACAAATGGAAGATTATGGTCCAGAAACAACAGGTAGTAGTTTAGAAGACAAGACGAAGCTTGCAAGAGCAACGGGACAAACAACATATTCTCAACATGATTTGGGAATAACTACAGAAATTTCCATGCAATCAACCGATTACAGCGGGAAAAAAATAAATTCAGAAATGATGGGTCAGATGAAGCGAATAGGACAATGGCAAAAAAGAGTAAGAATCTCTTCTTCACGAGAAAGGAGATTATCAAACGTCTTGGCAAAAATTTCAGAAATTTGTAAGACAAACTCTCTTCCAAAAAATGTTTTGGAAACAGCCTCACTGATTTATCGAGGCCTTGATGGAAAAAATATCAAAGTCAAGGGCAAATCTGTAGTAAGCATTTCTGCTGCGGTAGTTTACATAGCATGTAAGCGATGTGATGTAGTTCGATCCCTAGACGAGATCGTTAGAGAATTTTGTCAGCCAAAAGACGTAAAATCAAAAACAAAACTGGCTTCCAAGTACTACAGAACTATGGTAATGGAGCTTGACTTACCCCATGTGCCTGTAGTAACAACGGAAAAATACATTTCAAAAATTGCAAACATGACAAACACTGACGTCAAAGTTGAAAGACTTGCTCTAGAGATTTCAAAGAAAACAAAGGACAGTAATCTATCTGATGGGAAGGCACCCAATGGAATTGCAGCTGCATACTTGTATATTGCATCAATTCTACTAGGACAAAGCGTTCTTCAAAGAGATGCATCTACCGTTTCGGGTGTAACTGAGGTTACAATTAGAAACAGATGCAAAGAAATTCTCACAAATTATAAGCTGAGCGTAACTCTCAGACCATCATTCGCCTAAAAATAATCTCTTTTTTCTTTTTTTTATCTTCAATTAAAATAAGATTTTTCGGTTAGGATTAGCTAAAATTCCACGAGATTATATATAGAAATAATATCGTATCAACATATGCCTACTCTTGAAATTAAAGACCTCCACGTTACAAGAGATGGTAAAGAGATTCTGAAAGGAGTTAATCTGAAAACAGGTCCTGGTGAAGTTCATGCAATAATGGGTCCTAATGGTTCAGGAAAAAGTACCTTGGCATACACAATGCTTGGTCATCCCAAATACCAAGTAACAAAGGGCGATATCTTGTTAGACGGAGAAAGTATTTTAAAATTAAAAACTGATGAAAGGGCAAAAAAAGGACTGTTTTTGGGCTTTCAGTATCCGACTGAAGTTTCTGGTGTGGGTTTTTCTCATTTTCTTAGAACATCATATAATGCGTTAAGCAAAGCACTTCAAGACAACGACCGTGAGGTATTCATCACTGTGAGAGAATTTCAAAAATATCTCAAGAAAAATATTAATGATGTTGGGTTGGATGACGCATTCCTGTCAAGATACTTGAATGAAGGATTTTCCGGTGGTGAAAAAAAGAGATCTGAGGTATTACAGATGACCGTATTTAAGCCAAAAGTTTCGATATTAGATGAGCCAGATTCTGGCTTGGACATAGATTCTGTACAGGCAGTTGCTAAGGCTATCAGTAAAACATTTGATAAAGACACAACAACAATCCTAATTACGCACTATGCGAGAATTTTAAATTATTTGGACAAACTAGATTTTGTTCATGTTTTTGCCAAAGGAAAAATTCTGAAGAGTGGTGATTCATCTCTTGCAGGTGAACTTGAAGAAAAAGGTT
>JAYGCB010000102.1:0-9785 GCA_046583565.1 Candidatus Nitrosopelagicus sp.
GAAAACTCCACCAAAATTGAGAAAAAAATAGACAGGCGTGATCTAGAATCAACAGGCAGGCACATTATGTATTTTGAAAAGGGCGAGGAAGATCTAACAGACTTTGATCCAGACTTTTGTATCATTCACCTAGACCAAGACATTGCACCGGGAGGATATGGATGGGTCTTTCCAAAGGCTGACAACAAGGTAAACATAGGACTAGGTGTTGAAAAATCAATTCTAGACCAGAGAAATAAAAGACTCGGAAAAAAAGATAACGTTGCATCGTTGATGGAAGAGTATCTTCAAAGAAATAAAGCAATTAAGAATGCAAAACTGTCACAAGATCCAGAAGACATTCACAACAACACAGGAGTGTTCCAAGTTTCTGTGAGAAGACAAAATGACTGTATGGTTTCTGGAGGTTACATACTAGTGGGAGATTCCGCATGGATGCCCAAACCAATTGATGCTGGAGGAATAGGTCCAGCCTTAATTGCAGGTACCATTCTTGGTAAAAATGTTGTAGGCGCAATTGAGGCAAATGATGTTACAGAAAAAGGATTATGGCAATATCATCTTGACTTTATTGAAGAGTACGGTTACAAAACTGCAGGACTGGAACTTTTCAGAAGACTAGTTCAGACATTAACTAACGAACAGATCAGCTATGGTATGAAACACTTTTTGGGAAATCTTGACGTTGAAGCTATTAGCAAAGGAGAACACCCAGATTTTTCAGGGCTTAGCAAACTGGGAATGATTATACGTGGTGCTATGAACAAGACGGTTGCTAACGGACTAAAATACACATCACAACAAAACCAATGGTTGGTTGATCATTATGAAAATTATCCCAAGGAACCTGAGGGATTTGAAGGGTGGGAAAAATCTCTTCATAAGACTCTTGATGAATCATTTGCAAAAATAGCCACGTTTTCAAATAATTAGTCATTGAGAATAAGAATTCTCTAAGAAATAACCTAGTCAATTAGTCGGAGTTCAGTTATTTTGCAATGTTAAATATGATAATACTGTATTGCGTACGATGTCAAAAGCGTCAAAATCTATCAACGATTAGATGAGTGTGACCACGCAAAACAAAAAATAATGGCTTGTAAAAAGTAGATGGAGGTAGTCTCCAAAAGAAGTTTTGCCTGAAGTGGTCACACCTAATTTTTTGTAATCAGATTTAGCCTCAGATCTTATGTATAAAAAATACTGGGCAGAATTAGTCTTAAATAAAGTACCTATACCAAAGATGTTACTTTGTCAGACCAAAGTGAACGATCAATGGAACAAAATGATCAGTCAGCTTATCTTGATTGGAATAACTCAATTGATGTTATAGACAAAGCATTTGAAAAAGGATTATTTGTTTTGATTATAGGGCCAAAAGGGACTGGTAAAACTTCATTGGTAAGAGAATACGCAATACAAAAATCAAAAGAATTACAATCAATCAACTTTAGTCTTAGAACAAGGGAAAGTCACCTAGTAGGAACCAAGACCTTGATCGATGGAAACATTGGTTTTGATGAAGGAATTTTGGTAAAATCAATGAAAGAAGGCAATATTTTATACCTTGATGAAATTAATGCAGCAGAAGCTGACGTATTATTAAGATTAGATGAAGCGCTTGATGATCGTAGACAGATCATACTCAAAGAATCTTCCGGTGAAATAATCAAAGCAAAAGATTCATGGTTTGTAATTGCAACAATTAATCCTCTTACACATGTTGGAACAAAGGAACTTCCACCTCAGCTTCTAAGTAGATTTCCGGTTAGAATAAGATTAGATTATCCTCCTGAGGATGTTGAGTATAAAATAATCAAAAAGCATGTAAAAAATCCAAATGAGTCTGATGTTTTACAGGGAATTAAACTTGCAAATACATTACGTCAAGCATCTGCTGTTGAAGAACTGTATTACTCTCCATCCATTAGAGAAACTATTGCATATGCAAAATTATTAGAGGGAGGAACTTCAGCAAAAAAATCGGCTCAGATTGTTTTTGGAAACGTATACTCCCAATGGGGGAATGTAGAATTTCAAAAAGTAAATGACATTATCACATCAATGTTTGGTAGCTAATGCAATCTCTTCAACTAAGAAATGATATTTTAATTGACATTGCAACATTTCTTGTAAGACGATGGTCTGGAACAGAAAACGTAACTGTAGAATTCTCAAAAATCAAACAAAGCGAAACTAGATTAAAAGAAAAAAGAGTGTTGCTGATGCCAAATGATCAGTACTATGGGGATAATTTTCAAAAATACCGGCAGTTTAGGACTTCAATTTGGTATGAAGCAATGCGATTGAAACATTGTAAAAAAATTCTTAGCAACGATCACGCATACGGCTTTATTTTGAACGCTATTGAAACTCGTAGAATTGAACTGCTGGGAATAAAAGTTTGGAAGGGGATGACTGAAGAACTGGTATTTAATTATACGAATATGTGGCTGTCTAGAAATAATCTCAGTTCTATTTTTGGAAAAGCTAGACTGGTAGAGGCTTTCTATCAATACTTCCTGTTTGGTGATATAAAGGGCGAAATGCAGCCTAGTCATTTTAACAAGGTTGTAAAAGCAGTAGAATTCGCAAAACATATTCTTGATGAAGTAATCAAAAAAAAACATGATACTCTCTGGATTGAGGCAAGGATTCCAGAAATATTAAAAATTTTAGACCTAGATGCCCTGATTACAATTCCGTTATCAGTTCCGTTAAAAGGACCTGGGATTGCAATAACTCCTAATGATTTTGTCAAAGCAATGAAGCAAGTCACAAAATCAAGGGGGAAAGATTTTGGTAAAGTTGATCAAGAAAATACTATGGATGGAAAATCTGTTTTTGATGAATTTAAAGTAATAAAAGTAGAAAATAAGAAAAATGAGAAAAAAGGTCTGGATACAGGATCAATTGGTATTCAAATACCAGATCAGACAAATGTTGATGAAACTAGAATTTATGACCAAGATTTAATCAATAATTTGAAAACCAAGTTTAAGGAATGGAAAACCGGATGGAAAGAATATCATTTTCGTATAGGAGATGAATTTGATAGTGATGCATACCTTGAAGGGTCTGATAGACCATTTATTTCAGATTTGAAAAAATCGATTAAAACCCATATTGTGATTCTGCTTGATCATTCATCAAGTATTGCTGACCAACAAGTGGATTACAAAAAAGCTACATTAGCTCTGTGTGAAGTTTTGGCTTTTCTAAAGATCAAATTTTCAGTATATGCGTTCAACACTACTGAAAAACAGGTGGTGTGCTGGTTAATCAAACCAGAAGATCTTAAATGGAATATTTCGTGTGCAAAAAGACTTGCACAAATTCCAGCAAACGGTGGAACACCTCTGGCTGAAGTTTATGATAAGATGTATCCTATTTTACATTCTAGAAAACCAGATATCTTTTTGACACTTACTGATGGGGAACCATCAGATCCATTTGCAGCTCGCTCCATGGTTAAATCACTAAAATCTATTGGAATCAAAATGGTTGCTATAGGTGTTGGTAGAGATACACCTAATGCAACAATAATTGCAACTAATTTGAAATACTTGGGTTTTGAAAGGGCATTAGGAGTTTCTAGACTCAATGATATTCCTAAAAAGGTGTTAAATGTACTAGGTGATAGTTGACATGGAATTTGTAAATAAATTAGAACTGGATATAAACAAACCTCTAATCATAGCTGCAATGCAGGATATGGGCAACGTTGGAAGTATAGTTGTTAATTTTATTAACAAAGGCTTAAGCACTGTACCATTTCGTTTCGTAAAATCTAATAGACCTCCATATGTCTTTGATAAAGGAGGTTACATTGAGGTACCCGAAGAGCATTGGGAATATAGATACGGAAATGACATTATAGTTTTTGGAGGAGGGAGGGGGCAACCAGAACAAAGTGATGAATTAAATGAATTATGTCAAGATGTAATTGATACGGCTAAAAAATATGATGCAAAATTCATCTATACTGTTGGTGGATTCCATACAACCAGACAGTTTGGAAAATATCCAACTACATATGTTACAACTACAACCAAAACCTTACTTGAGCAAGTCCGTAGTCTTGGTATAGAGACTACACCACATGAATCCGTTATCACCGGATTCAACGGACTCATCTTAGGATATGCCAAAATGAATGGAATTAATGGCATGGGATTATATGGAGAACTTTTGAATCCTAATATTCCACAATACAGAGCGGCAAAAAGCATTATTGAAACTTTGGAAAAACTGACATATCAAAAATTAGGAAATTTAAGCGAACTAGATGTTAGAGCTGATGCAGTAGATAACAAATTAAAAGATAATACTAATGATGATTATTCTTGATTTTTTTTATTAACAGGTTATTAGAGGTTTAAGGTAAATTGGAGAAAAAATGTTCTGAATGCGGAAACTCATTCACCTGTGAAGAAGATGCTATTACTTGCTGGTGTTCCAGTTTACCAAAATTATCAAAGGATCAGATCAGTGATGATGATTGTATGTGTAAGAAATGTCTTTTAACAAAATATAGAGAAAAACTATTCAAAACAGATGAGGTGACGAAAGATCTATTTGAAGAAGAACATAGATACCAATGGAAAAATCGTCACTAGTGTGTTAAAAGAAAAATTTATTCCTATCTATATATAAAGGGGTTATTTAAAAAACCTGAATGCCTCAAACAAAACCTGTAATAAGTGTGGAAAATGTTGTTGCGTCTGCCTCAGTTGATCAGAAAATAGACCTTAATGAACTGACAAGAAAATTTCCAGATACAGAATATCACCCAGATCAATTTCCAGGATTGGTTTTTCGATTAAAGTCACCTAGAACTGCAACACTCATCTTTAGAACGGGTAAAATGGTTTGCACCGGTGCAAAATCAGAAGAGATGGCACATAAGGCTGTAAAAACTGTAGTAAACCAACTTCGTAAAGGTGGTGTTAAGATAAAAAAAAATGCTGTGGTAAAGGTGCAAAATATTGTGGCAGCAATAAATCTTGGTGGCAAGATCCATCTGGAGCAAGCAGCAAGAAAATTACCTCGTAGTATGTACGAGCCGGAACAATTTCCAGGATTAATCCACAGAATGTTGGAACCAAAGACTGTAATCTTGTTATTTGCATCAGGCAAACTTGTTTGTACAGGAGCAAAAAAAGAGGCCGATGTCTATCGCTCTGTACATAATTTACATGCATCACTTGAAGAAAAAAAATTAATGTCTTACGATCAATAATGTTTTAAATTTCAACATTTGGGTTTTCTGTTTTCAGCTTTTCCCAGTCAGCCAAAAATGCTTTCAAACCTTTGTCAGTTAGTGTATGAGTAAGCATCTTGCCAAGAACTACTCCTGGAACTGTTACAACGTCAGCACCAATTTTTGCAGCATCTACTACATGTTGTGGGTGTCTGATACTGGCAACTAAAATTTTAGTTTTAAAATCATAATTTTGAAAAATCCGTTTAATTTCCTTGATAAGATCCATGCCGGTATGGCCGATGTCATCTAATCGTCCAATAAATGGACTAACATATTTTGCACCAGCTTTTGCAGCTAATAAAGCCTGATTTGGAGAAAACACTAAAGTAACATTCACCGGAATCCCTTCTGCTGTTAAACTCTTACAAGCTTTGAGACCCTCTCCTGTCATTGGACATTTAACTACAACATTGTCACCGTATTTACGAAGCCTTCTTCCTTCTTCCATCATCCCGTCATAATCAGTACTGACAACTTCAAGGCTAACATCTCCTTTGATAATCCTTGAAATTTCTTCCATTGTTTTTTGTGGATCACCACCCTCCTTTGCTAGTAACGAAGGATTCGTTGTAATGCCATCAACAAGACCCATGTCATTATACAGTCGTATAATCTCCAGATTAGCAGTGTCGAGGAAAATTTTCATTGTTTCTGACTCCTTGCTTCTTTCACCATATTTATTATATTAATAGGTGTTATTCCGTGTTTTTCAAGTAATTGTGCAATTTCATTATCTCGTGCTGATTCTCCAAACTTATCCTGTACGCCAATTCGTCTTATTGGCACAGGGTAAGATTCTGAAACCACTTCTGAAACCGCTGAACCAAATCCGCCCATAACGTTATGTTCCTCACAGGTTACAATTGCTCCCGTTTCTCTTGCAGCCTTTTCTAAAAGTTCCTTGTCAATTGGTTTAATAGAAAAACAATCAATGACTCTACATGATATTCCATCTTGATTAAGCAAGTCAGCTGCATCTAATGCCATCTTAACAGTAATTCCACATGCAGCAATCGTACAGTCTGAACCTTCACGCATTGTTATTGCCTTCCCAACCTGAAATTCTTGTGAATCATTATGAATGATTGGTGTTTTTGATCTACACATTCTCATATAGAATGGCCCATATTGTTGAGCAATTATCCAAGTTAACTTTGAAACGGCAACTGAATCAGCTGGTAAAATAACTCTCATGTTGGGAATTACTCGCATGGTTGCAATGTCCTCAATCTGTTGGTGAGAACCACCGTCAGCTCCAACCGTTAGTCCTCCATGAGACACAACTAGTTTAACGTTAAGGCCTTTTTTATTGCCGGGTGATGGATAAGCAATCGCATTCCTTATTTGATCAACACATCTACCTGGAAGAAATATCGCATATGTGCTTGCAAAAGCAGTCTTTCCAGAATATGCAAATCCAGCAGCCACTGAAACTAGATTGGCTTCTGCAATTCCAACGTTGAAAAATCTTTCAGGAAATTTTTTTCCAAAACCTGCTGTTTTTAGAGAGTCAGTAGTATCAGCCCCCAGAACTACAACGTTTGGATCTTGTTCACCAACAGCAATTAGTGACTTGCTGTACTCGGTTCTCATATCACCAAATTGTTCTGTACTCATTGGAAACCAAGCTCCTTCGCTATCTGAACCAAACTGTCTTTTTTTTTGCCAACAATATGTAAGTCAATCCAACTGTTAACAAGCTCTTTTCCACCAATTTCGTGAGCTTTCTTAATCAGAGAACGTCTTCTTGATTCAAGTATATTATTTCTAAACTCCTTTATGATTAGTCTAACATCACTTTGTCCAACAATGGAGCTTCCACCTACAAATGCTCTTGCACCATCTTCAAAACATGAACCAACATTTTCCAAGTTAACACCTCCATCCGCCTCAATATATCCCTCAAAATTATGCTGTTTTAGATCCCTGCTGATTAGTTGTGTCTTTTCGTGTGTAGACTCGATGAATTTTTGACCAGACTTGCCCGGAACAACTGACATAATGATTACCTGGTCTAACAATGGTACAAATTTGTAAGACCATTGGGGCAGCTCTGTATCTGGATTTATTGCAAGACCAATACCAATTTGGTTTGATTGCAATATGTCACATATTTCTCCAAAGCTAGATTCATCACAAACTTCTGCATGAACAGTGACAATATCACTACCAGCATCTATATACTCATGAACATGTTTTACTGGCTCGTTAATCATAAGATGAGTGTCAAAAGGAATCAAAGTGAGAGAACGGAGGTCCCTAACCTTTACATGATCAAATGTTTTGTTTGGAACAAATTGACCGTCCATAACATCAAGATGTATGTAATCGGCACGTCCAATTTCACAACGCTTCACTTCTTTTTCAAGATTTGACATATCACCGGCAATAATAGATGGTGCAATCATAAACTGCGATTCTAATTCTTGTTCAATAATTGGAACCAATTCTGGTTTGGGAGCCTTTCCATGCCATTGTGGATTATCCTCCATATGTTCTACTCCTTTGCCTTTGATAGTTCGAGCAATGATAATTGATGGCAGACCTTTGGTTTTAGCAGCTCTTCTTATTGCGTTTGAAATCTGTTCAACCCTATGTCCGTCTATTTCAATAACGTTCCATCCGAAAGAAAGCCATTTCTCACCAGTTTTCCACCTACTTGCATCTTTCCACATCTCTGACAAATCATCACCGATTAGCTCCTCATCAAGTGGCATGACTTTTTCCGTATAGGAATCCTGTTGTATGAAGTTTCTGTCAAGTATTACAGTCATATTGTCAACCTTGTATTTTGCAGCTGTCATTGCAGCCTCCCAAACTTGACCTTCATCTGATTCACCGTCTCCAATAATTGTGTAAATTCTCTGATCTTTACCATCAAGTTTTGCAGCTAGTGCATTTCCGATAGAATATGAGAGACCGATGCCTAAAGAGCCTCCGCAAAACTCAACGCCAGGACATTTTAAATCTGGGTGACCTTGTAGTCTGCTACCAAACTGTCGTAGTGTTTTCATTTCAGACGTGTCAAAATAACCTGCTACTGCCATGTTTGAAAATAAGCCAGGTGATGCATGTCCCTTTGAAAGAATAAATTTGTCTCTTTCTTCCCAACTTGGATTTTTTGGATCATATCTCAAATGCTTGAAAAATAAGCAGCCCAAAATTTCAGCCATAGAAAAAGACCCACCGGGATGGCCAGAACCAGCAATAGAAGTCGCCTGAATGACAAGCTTCCTAGCCTTGAGAACTTTCTTTTTGATCTGATAGTAATTTAATCCCATTACCGATAAAAATTAAACAAGACACATGTATAATTATATTTGATTTGCTTCATATGATGTTAAAATAATTATAATTGCAAAAATTTTAATCTGAATATAGCGCAATATCACTATGAAACTTGAGAAAATGGTACCGCTTGTTATTTATGATAACGAATGCTATCTCTGCATCCAATTTGCTAAATTTGTAAACTTTTTGACAAAAGGAAGACTGCGTCTTGTGGGTCATTACACAGATTTTGGGAAGGAGATAAGAGACAATATTCTTGATACAAGTGCGCTAGAGATGTTTTGGTTTATTGATGAGAAAACTGCATATGGCGGAAGAGCTGCGATTGGTCCATTGTTTTCTGCAATTTTACATGTTAATGGAAAAAATATCCGAAAGAAGAACATTGGTGATTCTTGTATTCTTGGAT
This sequence comes from Candidatus Nitrosopelagicus sp., assembly GCA_046583565.1. Classification (GTDB taxonomy): domain Archaea; phylum Thermoproteota; class Nitrososphaeria; order Nitrososphaerales; family Nitrosopumilaceae; genus Nitrosopelagicus. The sequence continues at coordinate 8,967 of JAYGCB010000102.1, forward strand.
GTAAAAGCCCAAAAGCAGTATTTTTCCGTTCAGCTAGTCTACTAACACATAGTAAAAGAATAAACCTTAGAAATCTATAATACTGTAATTTTCGTCTATTTCATATGGATTTTACGCAAAAAAAATGTGTTTCATGTGAGACTGGAGGAGACCCACTTCCTGATAATGAGGTTCAGAAGAATCTTACAAGTATTCCAAACTGGGAACTTGACGGAAAGATGATTCACAGGGAATTTGAATTTCAAGATTTTAAGGAAGCAATGGTTTTTGTGAACAAGGTTGGAGATCTAGCTGAAAGTGAGGGTCATCATCCTGACATATCGATACATTGGAATAGAGTGAGATTGGATCTATGGACACATTCTATGAATGGACTTAGTGAAAATGACTTTATAGTTGCATCAAAGATAGACAAGATTTAGCGAAACTAATATCCCCTAGAATTTCTATCTGGCTTATCGATGTTTGGATTTCTAAACCCATGCTTTTCCATCATATGATTTAGAAAACGTATGTCATCAGAAAAATCCTCACCGCATACTGAACAGGTTGACATGATCTAACTACTATATGCATCTATTTTTTAGTTTTTAAAATCAGTCCTAATTATGGCGCAGCATGTTGAGTGCCGAGCCTGCCCGAAACCATTCTAACTGTAAATCGTTATACGAATGAACCAGGGATATTTCCTCTGTTTCGTTATTTTCATGACATATAATGCACTTGACAGGCTTGTTGGGTGCAAGTGCATTCAAACCAATCAAGCTTACTTTGTCTCCCTGCTGTAACCTATCATAATCATCAGGGTTTTCGAATGTC
>JAYGCB010000125.1:0-2453 GCA_046583565.1 Candidatus Nitrosopelagicus sp.
AAAATTTCATTATTATGTTTTCCATTCTCTATAAATACAGGCATTAGTTAATTTTTGCATGGGAAAAATGACATGTATCGTATGCGGAGTTGGATTCTTTAGTCCTGACGATTCTCCAAAGTGTGGAAAGTGCAGAGAGCAAATGTCACAGGAAGGTCATGAAGAAGGTCATGAAGAAGGACATTCTTGCGGTTGTGGACACGGCCACTAGATCCACAAAACAATTCTTTTTATTGTTTAGAAAAGGCGTAAGTTTGATTTGGTTGTACTAGAACTTCATGGCTCTGGCGGTCATATTTTTGCAGACGTTACAGATGAACAGGCAAAAAAGGCAGACCTTGGTGTTGGTAAGTGTTTTCTTGCTCCAATTGGCAAACTTGAGGAGCAAAAGATGCAGAAATATTTTTGCAAGAAATGCGAATCTGAGTTTGACGGCTCGCCTAAAATTCAGGTAGAAGAAAGTCCTAATGAACCGGTTGCAGATGGATTGATTCTGAAAGAGAGAGGCCAGTATACATGCGGTAAATGCAGTTCAATAATTGGTGAATACCGCGTATTTGAGAAAGGACAGTAAGACTAGCTAATTTTTGCAAATGAATTCTCTGGCAACTGTAAGTCACCAAAAACATCTGGATGAATAATTTTAGCTAGGACTTCAATTCCGGTTATGGTTCGAAGGCTTGGCTTGCTGAAATACGAGTTTGCATCAACTGCGTAAACATTGTTTTCCTTAACAGCCTTGAGTTCATTCCAGCTTGGATTCTCGGCAAGTACATTATTGTATTCAGAGATGGTTCGCTTGACGTCAAAGCCGCACGGCATAATTACAATAATGTCAGGGTTTGCTTCCTTGATCTCTTCCAACTTCATTTTTCTTGATGGCATTTTTTCTGTGCTTATCAGATTATCTCCGCCGGCAGCCTCAACCATCTCAGGAATCCAGTGACCTGAAGTAAAAAACGGATCCACCCACTCGATTGCAACCACCTTTGGTCTTTTTTCAAACGTTTTGTTCTTGACAAACTTCAGTTTTGCTGACAGTGAGTCAACCAGCTCGTTGCCCTCTTTTTCTTTGCCAACCATCTTTGAGATATCCTTGATGCTTACCAAAATTTCATCAATGTCATGAGGATCCATCGTGTAAACCTCAGGTTTTTTTTCCAATATCTCCATAGCTATTTTGACATGTTCTGTATGTGCAGAACAAACCTCGCAAATGTTCTGGGAAATAATCAGGTCAGGTTTTGCGTTTAGTAGATTTTCTTTGTTTAGACTGTAAATCTCCTTGCCATCAGTCATTAACTGGCAGATTTTGTCATCAATCTGTTTGCTTGACAATGAAGCAGGATCAAATACAGAACTGATAACTCGTGGTTTGGTTTTTGCACCGTTTGGATAGTTACACTCGTGTGTTACCCCAAAAAGTTTGTCATCAGCGCCGAGGCTGTAAATCAGCTCGGTTGCGCTTGGCAGGAAAGTTACAATTCTTTTTGGCTCCATAACTCAATCACATTCTATCTTCTGGCCATATTTTCCCAACAAGTCATCATAAAGTTTCTTCCGTTCTAACTTGAGATTTTTATTTTCATCGTACATTTTTGTAAAGAAACACGCAAGAACTCTTTCATTATTGCCGTCGAAAAACCTAACACTGAAGCTTGTACGTTCTGGTTTTTCCTCCACTATGAACTCCGCATTTTTTATCATGTCATGGTTAACGTGCATGTGGCACGGACCATCATTATCTCCTATTGTTATCCATTGGTCTTTTTGTTTTATACTTAGAGAATTACTTCTCATCTCGCTGGTTGCACCGTTTGATTTTACTATCAACAAGACGTCATCTATACTAATTATGTCAGACAAAAGATCTTTCAGCATAAATCTTCTAAAAACTCACTCGCTTTTAATCTCACTAGTATTTCCATTCGTCGGAAAGACCATTCCACAATGGACGAAAAGGCGCTATGTCCTTCTCTATCTCACCTTGAATCCTATTTGAGATTGCAAAATAGAAATTTTCCAAGGCATCAACCCCACCATCATCAAAGATTTCCTTACCAACTTCGGTAATTCGCGATTTTTTTTGTTCTACTTCCGGTGAATCTGGATTTTGCAGGCAGAAAGTATAGAGGTCAATCAGTTCTTCCTCCAGCATAAAATCCATGAATCCCACACGTAAAATAGCAATAAAAACCGTCTAAATCTCTAAATTGATCCTCGAATCTCTTTGATCACATGTCTGAAGGAACCGACAACGCTCTGCTTGAGCGCTTTGAACAAGAGGTATGGAGCAAGGTTCCACATCTGGAAGAAGGTAGCGAGACAAAGGTTGTCAACGCAACGCCACTTGTTGACATGACTGCAGATTTTAAGGAATGTGCAAAAACCGTCTTCAAACTGGATCTTGACAATGCAGACCTGAAGGTTTTCGGCAAAATGGATTCTACCTT
>JAYGCB010000058.1:0-4775 GCA_046583565.1 Candidatus Nitrosopelagicus sp.
CCAGGTCCAAAATTGATGCTGTATTCAAGATATCAGTTGGGTTATAGCCTCGTTCTTTTCTTAGTGTCTGAAGCCTTCTTGCAAGATCCTTCATCAAACCTTTTGCCATCAATTCTTCATTTCTTACAGCAGAGATTATTCCTATCAGATTATTTCTTTTTGAGAATGCAAAGCCTTCCTGAACGTCAAAACTTATTATAAAATCATCAATCTCTAGAGAAATCTTGTGACCATCAATATCAAATGTAAATGAACGTGTTTTTGCTAAACTTTGGATTATTTCCTCAGGATTAGTTTTCCGAAAAAGCTCTAGCAGTTTTTCTAAGCTTTGTTTTGCCTTTGGACCGATTGCCTTTCGATCAAGCTCCACCTTTGGGATAACCGGTAGATTTACCTTTTTCATCTCAAGAAATTCCGATAAGCCAATATGGTTTTCAAGTTCAACGATTTTGTAATTCTCCACATTCAACTGTGTTCGTAATAAGTCTGACAATAATTCTATCTTTTGTCGTTCACCTTTTTCAACACAGATTATTGCTTGGTTCAAGGGCCATCTTCTTTTCAACTTTGCATTCATCCTTGCAGCTGCACAAACTGATACAATCTCATTCATCAAATCAAACGCTTGTTCAATCTTATCATTCACGAGTGATTTATCCGGTTTTGGCCACGCATCTAAAAGAATTGATTTTTTTATATCAAATGTTGCAAGGTAGAGATACTCACTTGTGAATGGCGAAAAAGGATGTATCAAAATATCCAACTTTTGTAATGCATCAGCTAGTATTGCATAAATAGCAAACCTTCTGTCTTTTTTAGTTTCATCATCATTCCAAAGTTCTGGTTTTGTCATTGGAATGTAAATTTGGCTCAATGAATTAATTAAGAAATCTTCAATTGTCTTTGCTGATTCGTGAAACCTACAGGTTTTGTTTAATTTTGTGCACGCTTCAACCATTTTTTGAAGTTTTGATAGCAGCCAGATATCAGTATGATCAAGCAAGCCTTCATTTTTTGCCCAGTTAACAGTTGTTTTGTTTATGTCAAACTTGTCGTAATCGCTATTCTGTTTAAAGTATAAGTGAATATGAAAAAGTGTACTTAGAATTTGGTATGGTCTTGACATTAGTTCCTTTGTGCTAAAGTTTAGTGTTTCAATAGGGCTTGATTTCCACATAAAGTAAAATCTTACGAGATCAGCAGGATAATTATTCAGTAGCTCAGATGCATCAATAACATTTCCAGTACTCTTGCTCATCTTGTTTCCTTTTTCATCTAGAACATGTCCTTGGAACAGAAAGGAATTGTAAGGTGGAACCTCTTTGTTGTTAAGAATCACATTTTCAATTAAAAGCGTGTATGCCCATCCACGCGTTTGATCAATACCTTCCGTGAAAAATGGCGCAGGAATGTTTTTTCTGTATTCATCATCACTTAACGAGGCAAAAGGTGCAGCACCACTATTATGCCAAGTGTCTAAAACAAACTCTTCTCGCTGCATTTTTGCACTACATTTTTTACATTTGACAGAAATTCTATCTATCCATGGTCTATGTAACTCAAAGTCAGATCCATCAGGTAGATCCTCAGCTGCTTCTACAATTTCTTTTCTTGAAAATAGTTTTTCACTGTTTTCACATTCTGTGCACTTCCAGATTGGTATTGGGCAGCCCCAGAATCTTTCTCTCGAAATGCACCAAGGGTGCTTCTCTTTTATAATTTTTAAAAATCTGTTTTTTGGTTGTTCAAAAAAGTATTCTACTTTTTCTGCAGCGTGAATGGCTTTTTCACCAAGCCTATCAAGCATGTAAAAATATTCCCTCCTTGCAAGCCAAACTAGTTTATGTTTAGAACGCCAACATAACGGGTATTTGTGCTTGATTTTACCAATTTTTACTAACGCATTTTTTTCTTTAATATCCTGTACAATTTTTTCATCAGCATCGCGTACAAACATACCAGCATATTTACCCGCTTCTTCTGTGAACTTTACCTCGTCATCAATAGGGGAAAAGATCTCAACTTTTCGTTTCATTGCAATGTTATAATCATCCTCACCATTTGCTGGAGAAAGATGGACAATTCCTGTACCAGCATTCACGTCAACAAACTTTTCAGCAATTGTAATGTGATAGTTTTCCTGTTTTGACATTTTTTCTAATCCAGAAATATTATCAAGTAGGGGGTGTGTGTATTTTTTATTCTCAAATTCAGAACCTTTTACTGTTTTCAATACTTGATAATCTTGTATCTTCGCTTCTTTCATGAATTCTTCAAGGCGAATTTTTCCAACGATCCATGTCTCATTGCTGACTGAAACATAAACATATTCCTCATTTGGATTGAATCCAACCATCGCATCAGTTACAAGTGTAAATGGCATAGTAGTCCAGACAATCAAATAGACATCTTCATCTTGCAGTTTTACTTTGTAATACAATGAAGGATCCTGAATCATCTCATAACCTTGATTCACTTCTGAATGACTAAGCGAAGTTTGGCAACTTGGGCAATATGCAACGACTCTGTATCCTTCAGTAAGGATGCCATTTTCATCAGCACGTTTTAACAACTGCCATTCTCTTTCGATATACTCGTCCTTGTATGTCCAATATGCATTTTCTTGGTTAAATGACATTCCTAATTTTTCATCAACATCTATCCATTTCTTATGGAATTTTAATACAATTTTTTTACATTCAGTGACAAGATTTTCAATTTGCTCCGGAGTTGTGATGTCACTTTTACCATTTTTAATTCCAAGTTCTTTCTCAGCTTGTAATTCTACAGGAAGACCTTGCGTATCCCAACCTGCATTGAAAACTATCTTTTTTCCATCAAGTGTATTGAATCTATACCACAAGTCCTTGAAGACACGACCCCTAAGGTGACCAGCATGCGGTTCTCCATTTAGGGTAGGAGGTCCTTCAATGAATGTAATTTTTTCTTGTTTGTTTGGTGATTCGTTAATCAGTTCCTGTAAATCAAGTTTTGAAAGATAATCTCTAGTTGTCTGTTCTATATTTTTTAGGTTAAACTCATTTCCAAGTTCCATATATCGCTCTCGAGCATTTATCTCTTATAACAGTACGTGAATTCTCTGACATTAGATGAATGAAAATGTTTGATATTGTATCTCAGAAATTAAATGATTCTAGAAAAATTGTTTTTGTAACTGGAGCAGGAATTTCACAAGAAAGCGGAATTCCCACTTTTAGGGGGAAAGATGGTCATTGGAGAAAACATGATCCTATGAGACTTGCATCGATAGATGCGTTTTATGATGACCCAAAACTAGTTTGGGAATGGTATGAGGATAGGAGAAAAAACATCCTAGCGGCTAAACCAAACGAGGGTCATTTCGCAATTTCCAAGATGGAAAAATTTAGGGATGTGGTTGTATTGACGCAGAATATTGATGGTTTGCACCAGCGCTCTGGTAGCACAAATGTTTTGGAACTACATGGTAGTATAATTCGGATTAAATGTACAGTTTGTAATTTTACTGCTAATATAACTAAGAATTTTGAATCGCTTCCACCTAAATGTGAATGTGGGAATATGCTAAGACCTGATGTTGTTTGGTTTGGTGAAGCACTTCCGCAAGATATTTGGAAAAATGCGATAAAACAGGCCAGTATATGTGATATAATGATTATTGTGGGAACGTCTCTTGCTGTTTCACCTGCGAATACATTACCACTATACGCAAAACAAAACAGTGCAACTTTGATTGAGGTGAATCCTGAAAAAACTGTTATGTCAAACGAGATGGATCTTTCAATACAGACAACCTCTGCAAATGCATTACCAACAATGCTCTCTATTTTAAAAAATGTATAATTTAACTTTGGAATATATACTTCATAATCAAGTTTTAGATATTGGTTAATGTTCTTGTCGTTGGTTCAGGTGGAAGAGAACATGCCATTGGCTGGAAACTTGGTCAAAGTGATAATATTAATACTGTTTTTCATGCACCGGGAAATGGAGGAACGTCAAATAACGTACCAATTTCCGTCGATGATTTAGAAGCATTATCCATATTCGCTTCTGAGAATGATTGTTTTACAATCGTTGGGCCTGAGGCACCACTTGCGGCAGGTATCGTTGATGTGTTTAATGAAAAGGGTTTGAAGATATTTGGACCGACGAAAAAAGCTGCACAGTTAGAATCAAGTAAGATTTGGGCAAAGAAGTTTATGAAACGAAATAATATTCCTACTGTGGCGTTTGAGGTATTTGATGATGCGTCAAAGGCGAAAGAATACGTTAACAGAATTGAACATGATGTTGTAATAAAAGCTGACGGTCTGGCAGCTGGAAAAGGTGTAATTGTTTGTAATAGTAAAACTGAAGCTGAAAAAGCTATCGACTTGATGTTAGTAAGTAAGAAATTTGGAGATGCAGGAAAAAACATCATCATCGAGGATAGAATTGACGGCATTGAGGCATCATACATTGCTTTATCAGATGGAAAAATCGCAATACCAATGGCTACAAGCCAGGATCATAAGAGAATCTATGATGATGATAAGGGTTCTAATACAGGTGGAATGGGTGCTTATTCTCCAACGCCAGTTATAGATGAGAATCTTTCTAAAGAAATACAGAAAAAAATTATTGATAAAACAATATCATCCCTAGAAAATGAAGGTATTACGTTTAAAGGATTTCTTTATGCTGGAATAATGCTAAAAGACGGTGAACCATATGTTCTTGAATATAATGTTAGAATGGGTGACCCTGAGTGCCAACCAATCTTAATGCGAATG
>JAYGCB010000064.1:0-4369 GCA_046583565.1 Candidatus Nitrosopelagicus sp.
AAGAACAAGTTTTTTCACATTTACATCATGATTTATGATAGATTCAGCAGCAATTTGACCTCCAAGCGATGAGCCAATAACATTCAGCTCTTTAATTCCAACTTTGTTAACAAATTTGGATACAAATTCTGCAAAGTAATCTGTTGTATAATCAACCATTGGCTTATCACTATATCCAAAGCCAATAAGGTCTGGAACAATAACTCTGAATTTTTTAGCAAAAAGAGGTATTACATCTTCCCATCTTTCCGCAGAAGCCCCCAACCCATGAAGCAAAAGAAGTGTGTCTCCAGAAGTACCTTCCTCCAAATAGCGTATCTTATTGCTATCAATTTCAGTCGTTTTTACTGTCATACCTAGCTCGCTTAAAATGGCTAAAATATAAGATTTTATGAATTCATTAATTGTTGATTTTCACTAGGAATCTTTTGCACAATAAGTTACTAGTCACAATAAGTTATTAGTCACAAATTACTAATTCAGGCATGAATATGGTTTTCTTCTATTTGGCAACAGGCGTGGTTGTGGGAATTTTAGGCGGTATTTTTCTTGTATCCTTTTTCTATAATCCAGAAAGCCTGTTTATGCCACGCTAGTTTTTAATTCAAACTATAATTCTTTAGCAACCATTGGCAAAAATGCACCAGCATCAGACACAACTCCTAATGCTTGCCACGTACCACGATCCATTAACTTTGTAACAGTTGACTGGTTTATGTCTACAACAATTACCTTAACATTAGCAGGCAGCATATTTCCCGTTGCAATTGAATGTAACATAGAAGCTACCATTATGACCAACGATGCGTCCTTAAGTACATCTTTGTACTTTTTCTGAGCCAACGAAATATCAGTAATCACATCAGGTAATGGACCATCATCACGTATTGACCCAGCCAATACAAATGGCACTTTCTTTTTTACACATTCATACATTATTCCTCTTGTCAGTTTTTTTGACTTTACCATTTTTTCAATTGACCCAGCATTAAAGACTGCATTGATCGCTTCCATATGGTTTCTGTGACCCCTTACTGCAAGTGTTCCATCACGAATATTCATTCCAAGAGATGTTCCCAATATAGCATACTCAATATCATGAACTGCAAGCGCATTACCAGCCAAAACTGCATCAATATATCCACCACGAATAAGTGCTGAAACTGATTCAGTTGCACCCGTATGAACAATTGCAGGACCAGCAACTAAGACGATTTTCCCGCCGTTCCTTTTAGTACGTCGCATATCCTCTGCGACTTTTCTAGCTATATGCTGTATTGGTCTCTCACTAGAGCTTCCACTTCCCATAAATTCAAATACATTCATTCCTTCACGAGGTCTTTCCGGAGGAATTATTTTGACACCATTTTCTCCTACTACAATTTTATCGCCTTTTTTTATCTGACGTATAGGAACACACATAGCTTTTTTTGCCTTAACAACAATGCATTTGTCCATCATCGTATTGTCAACATCAATCCATTTGTTGTTGAGAAAAATCTGCGTTTGATTATTTGTAGTGCTATAAAAATTATCAGGCATCACCATGTTTTTTGACGCAGCCACAAGTTTTACATTCTTTTGACTTTTGGATGTAGCACCCTGACGATAAACATAGTTTAAGATTGTTTCCAGATTTTTTGCATTCTTTCCTATTACAAGGAGTTTTGCATAGCTTTCATCCTTCTTCTTCTTGCCAACCTTGATTTCTAAAACCTCGAATGAACCACCATGGTCCATTATACCGTCAAAGACCTTTGTTAGGATCAGTGAGTCTATAAGATGTCCACGCAGTTCTATTTCGGATGAAAATTTTACCATGTGTTCTTATAAATTATTGGTAAGTAAAACGTTACGACAAAATAATTTGATTATATACTATACTGGAAGGCTAACATCACCGTGATACTCCTCAATATTATCTGATTTTAACGAGTTTGTGATGTTGGTTTTCTCCTCATCAGACAATCCTTGGGCTATTGCCTTGGCAATTCCATTTTTATCACACAGCACAAGAAGGTAACCGCCATCATCAGTTACAACAAATCCAGATGCGCCATTAACAATTGCATACAAATTTTCTTCGCCAACAGGTTCCCAAACGTTTGTTTTGTTGTCCTTTAACGCCAATGCGGGCATAGCTTTACCATTTGCAAGTTTGTTCAGATATTCTCTTGCTTTGTTTACACGTTTTTGACCTTCTTTTAGAGCCAAAAAGTACTGCATGCTATTTGGTTGAAAGATTGTTATTAATACATTTTATTTTAGTAATGCTATGAATAATTAATGGTTTTATGTCGTTGGTGTGGGAAAGAGATTCAAGAACATTCAGAAGAAGAAAAAACATTTTGTGCGCAAGCTTTGACGTACCATCATAGAGACAGGAAAACGTGAGAATGAACCCAATGTTTCAGTAAAACTTTACTGATTTAGTGTTTTTCAGCGTGTTAATAACACAAAAACATTTGAGTGATATATTATTCAGTGATATTTCTTACGATTACCTTTTTTTCTGGGATGATGACTGTTCTTTTTCTTCTTTGGTTCATTATAATAATCATCAGCAGATTTTTTTGGATTTAATATATTGAGCATTCCTTCTTTAATTCCATCATTTTTCTTTTTAGTATTTTTGCTTTTGTTTTCATTTCCAAGAGATTTGAAAAAACCCATTTAAATTAAATGGTGTGGGTTATGATAAATGTTTTCAGAATGCGTATTATTATGTAATATAGGGTCAGTTCCGACTAAAGCTTTTCATCAAAAGAAGAAAAACCGTCTTCCACGTCTGGCGGTATCAGTAATAGCGGTTTCTGGAATATTTTCTGTAGTGACAGTGTAATCATCAGAAGAAAAAGCCTCATCCATGAGACTTAGTGACAGAGTTTTAACATCTGCATAAGTGGTGGCAATACGTTTCATATTGTTTTTCAGATTTGCTTTGATTCTCTTAGTGGCGGATGATTCCTGATTAAATTTAGTTTCAAATTTTACAAGTAATCTATTTGCCTCATTAGATCTTTTGGAGGCTTCATCCTCCAATTTTTCTGTTGAGTGAAATTGAACTTCAGACTTTTCAAATTTTGCCTGTTTAGCAATAATTGTTGCCTTCAATCCAAATGTTGCTGTATCTGCATCTGTAGGACTTAATTCTGCAGTGGCATTTGTTATATCCTCTATAGCCTTAGTGATTTTTAATAGATCCTTTTCTGCATTAATTCTCTTGATTTCGTCCTCAGTAACCTTGGACTTGATATGGGCCAAATATGAAGAAGCCTTTTTTGCAATATCTCTTTTATCCGAAACAATTACCTTCAATTGATCAACAGAATTTTGTTTAGCGTTTAATTTTCCATGGGCTTGAAAAATATATTTAGTGACAAGAGCAATGTCATTTTTCATATTTTGGGCTATGTTTCTGGTCTCAAGGGAAGTATCCAATGCTTCCTTAAGCAAACCAGTTTGAAACTCGTCAATATCATAGTTTGGGCTAGTTAAACCACGAATGAGCTGCTGAACAAGTGTTTGACGCCTTACTGTAGGCTTTTTTGGGCGAATTTGTCTAGAACGTGTAGTTCTTTTGCTACTCCTTTTTCTTGCCATAATTATAATAATTTCAACCCATTTTTAAAGTTAAAAAATTACTTTCTTTAATACTTCATAGAAATAAATTCACAAACAAACATCACTATTCTAGAATACTCGAAAGAATATCGCGTAACTGCTTATTTCTAATCTCATTATTTGCAGTCTTGAAGAATGATCGCAATTTTTCTTTTGAAATTCCTTCATCTAAATAAAATTTTGCCTGAAAAGCCATTTCTAACTTATCTATTTCATGTAAAAGATTTGCCTCCTTCGAGGAATTTTTTTGGAAATCGTTCCAAAGAACAATGTACTGTTGTGAAACATTACTAGGAAGATTTTCTAGAATTTGTATCATGGCTTTATTCTCTATGTTAATTTTTCTCTCGCCTTTAATCTTATCAGGTGTTATATCACCAACAACTGATTCAGCTAAGTCATGCAATAACGCCATTTTAATGATTTTTTCTGTATCAAGACCTTCCAGATCGGATAATACCATTGACATCATTGCAGTTGAATAACTATGATCAGCAACAGATTCTACGTCATCAATATCCAGTTTATTTTTCCAGCCTTGTCTTGGAATATTCTTTAATTGCAGAACTTTCTGAAAAAAACTTTCTAACATTTGACTAGTAACCTATTACGTCTTTTTAAAAGACAACCTTAAATTCATAGCAATTTGACAGGCGGATGTGCCAGGGTAGCTCAGCCTGGAAGAGCACTCGGCTGAAGACCGAGCTGTCGCGCGTTCAAGTCCCGCCCCTGGCAGTTTTTTATA
>JAYGCB010000071.1:0-2229 GCA_046583565.1 Candidatus Nitrosopelagicus sp.
CGGCCAAGGCTTTTGCATTTTTAATTGTCTGGCTTGCATAGTCTTTTCCAAACTCTAAAGCCTCGGCAAATGTAACTGCCTTTGCAGCCATATGATGTATGTGATGAGAACTTGTCAGTCCTGGGAAAGTTGCTTTTTTGACAACCTCAGCGTTTTTCTCAAAAGCTAAGATAAGTCCACCCTGGGGACCAAACAACGTTTTATGCGTACTCATTGTCACAGTGTCAACCCCTTCCCTTAACGGATCCTGAAATTCACCGCCGGCTATCAGTCCAGCAACATGAGCCGCATCATAATTGATGTGCACGTCATAACCCTTCAGAAAATCAGCCAGCTCTTTAACAGGATGAGGAAACAAAAACACAGAGCCGCCAAACATGGCTATTTTTGGGAGCCTTCCCTGCTTTTCCAACTCTTCAACTTTGGTCTTTGTTTTATCAACATCAAGATTCATTTCATCAGAGTCAAATGCAAAAAACTCGATTTCCAGTCCATGGACAAAACCAGCGGTTCCAAAGTGCTCTTTTTTGCCATGAGAAATATGGCCACCAGCTGGAATTGACGGTGCGATCATAACATCGCCAGGATTTGAAAATGCTGAGTAAACTGCCAAGTTGGCAACAACACCAGAAATTGGTCTCACGTCTGCAAACTCGGCTTTAAACAGTTTCTTTGCTAGATCCATACATTGGATTTCGACCTCATCAATGTAGGTACAGCCAGCATATACACGCTCTCCGGGCCAGCCTTCAGCGTACCTATTACCAAAATCAGAAATTATAGCCTCCCTAACAGCCGGGCTTGGGACATTTTCACTTGCTATTAACGGAATTGAGTTTTCAAACCATTTATTGTGTTTTTCCAAACTTGAAAAAACTTCATCATAAGCCTCTTTGTTTGATGAAATATCTGCCATACTGTATACGTTAGTTTTCCCAATTAAAAAATTCCGATTGACTGAATCATAACTGAGTCAAGGTATAAAATAGGGATTTGGGCATTTTTTCTAATATGGCAGCTCAAGCAACATCAGCGAACATGCCTGTTATTTTACTTAAGGACGGTTCATCCCAAACAAAGGGCAGGGAGGCTCAAAAAAACAACATTTCTGCAGCTAAAATCATCGCTGAAATTGTACGCACAAGTTTAGGTCCAAGGGGAATGGATAAGATGCTTGTTGATTCTTTAGGAGATGTTACAATTACAAACGATGGAGCTACCATTCTAAAGGAAATTGATGTTCAACACCCAGCGGCAAAGATGCTTGTTGAGATTTCCAAATCAACAGATAACGAAGTTGGCGATGGTACTACATCCGTAGTAGTCCTTGCTGGTGCTCTCTTAGAACATGCAGAATCACTCATCCTGCAAAATGTTCATCCTACAATAATTGTTGATGGTTACAAAAAAGCGGGGAAGAAAGCTAAACAATATCTCAAAGAAATAGCTGAACAAGTTGCTGCTGACGATAAACCAACATTATTAAAAATTGCAAATACATCCATGCAAACAAAACTAATTCGAAAAGATTCTGATAAACTAGCTGATATTGTAGTACAAGCTGTATTAGCAGCATCTGTAAAAGACGGCGAGAACTATACAGTTGACATTGATGACATTAAAGTTGAAAAAAAGCCAGGCGGCTCTATTTCAGACTCTTCCATTCTTCAAGGAATTGTTCTTGACAAGGAAATCGTTCATTCTGGAATGCCAAAAAAAGTAACCGACTCTAAAATCGCTCTCATTAATACTGCGCTAGAAATCGAAAAGACAGAAATTGACGCTAAGATAAATATCTCAACCCCAGAACAAATGAAATCATTTCTTGACGAAGAAAATAAAATGCTGAAAACTATGGTTGATAAAATTACCAATGTTGGCGCCACAGTTCTTTTTTGTCAAAAAGGAATTGATGATATGTCACAGCATTATTTAGCAAAAGCGGGAATACTAGCTGTCCGAAGAATAAAGGAAAGCGATTTAACAAAACTTGCGAAGGCTTCAGGTGCGAGGATTGTAACTAACCTTGACGATTTATCTGAAAAAGATTTAGGAGCAGCTGATTTGGTCGAGGAAAGAAAAGTAGAAGAAGATAGATGGGTCTTTGTTGAAGGCTGCAAACACCCAAAATCTGTTACTATTTTGTTAAGAGCTGGCTCACAAAGAGTTGTTGATGAAGTTGAAAGAGGAGTTCATGATGCTATAATGGTAGTTAAAGACGTGATGGAA
>JAYGCB010000011.1:0-1933 GCA_046583565.1 Candidatus Nitrosopelagicus sp.
TCCTTTCCAGTAATAATTTTTACAGCCTCGGAAACCTCAATGCCTCCAATAATAGAAAGTATTGATGGGTGTACACCCTCAATGCTACAGGTTGGCATAGAATCCTCGTCAAGTGCAGGAAACAAACAATGATAGCAAGCAGATTCATTAGGCAAAATTGTAAATGACTGACCGGTAACGCCAACAGCCGCACCAGTCACAAAAGGAATTTTCTTTTCTATGCAAGCCTTGTTGAGCGAATAACGCGCATTAACACTGTCAAGAGCATCAATTACAACATCACAGCCATCAACAGCATCAAACGCAGTGTAATCATTAATTGAAACAGGCAGTTCTTCTATGATGATGTCTGGATTAAGTTTGCGTAATTTTTTTGCAGCTATCTCCACTTTAACCTGCCCAACATCGTCCTCATTAAACATCGTTTGTCTGTGAAGGTTAGATAGTTCTATCACATCTCTGTCAACAATTCGAATTTTTCCGACTCCCATCGCAGCAAGTCTTGCTGTTATTGGATTCCCCAAACCGCCTACACCAACAACACAAACCTTAGCTTGTTTTAATTTTAACTGTCCCTGATAACCAATTTCTTCCAGCATTATTTGCCGTGAATATCTATCCAATTCTTTTTCTGAAAGGTCAGACACCTCTCCCCCTGTATCATGAGACCCCCCTGCTACTGCTGGAAGAATATATATTTCATCATTTTCTTTTAGCTTAGTGTCAAGTCCGGATGAAAACTTTGCATTTTTTCCATTAATGTAAATGTTAATCAGTGATCTCGGTGTACCATCACTGTTTAAAACCCGACGCTTGAAATCATCACCCATTGTTTCTGAAATTTTTGTAAATGCAACACTAAGTGTACCTGCTTCTACATCAATTTTTTTTTCACCGCCACCACCGTTAAGAACTGATGGGATTGTAAACGTGATGTTTGCCAATTCATTTCACCACTGCTAAAATCTTTGCAACATCTGCCTGCATTACTTGTGGCTTGGGTAAAACTTCCATTAATGATTCTGTTGCCTTTAATCCGTTTCCAGTAACGTAACAAACTGTAGTTTCATCTCTATCAATCTTTCCATCTTCTACCATTTTCTTCAGTACAGCCACTGATACACCGCCTGCTGGCTCCGTGAATATGCCTTCTGTCCTTGCGAGTAATAAAATTGCATCAAGTATTTCTTTGTTATTTGACTGTTCTGCAATTCCGTTGTATTGTTTTAATCTTTTTAGAACATAACGTCCATCTCCTGGATCACCAATTGCTAAACTTTTTGCAACTGTATCTGGATTTTCTACTGGAACAACACTAGTACTGTTATTTTTAAACGCGTCAACTATTGGTGCACAACCAAGCGCTTGAGCACAATTCATGTGCATTTTTGAAACTTCGTTAACTAGTGAGACTGCTTCCAGTTCTTCAAAGCCCTTACAAATTGCATTCAACATGGCTCCGCTGCCAGTCGGTACAACTAGTTGATCAGGTACCTGCCAATTTAGCTGTTCGGCTACCTCATATGCCAATGTCTTTGATCCTTCTACATAGTAAGGACGCATGTTAATGTTAACTATCCCAACGCCCTTGCTATCGCCCACTTGTGCTGCTATTCTGTTTGCATCATCATAAGTTCCATCCACTGCTATGTATTCCGCACCGTAAGAAAGAGCTTGTGCGATCTTTACGTGCTCAATGTCACTAGGTGCAAAAACATAGCACGGTAAATCTGCTTTGGCTGCATGTGCAGCAGTAGCAGATGCTAAATTTCCAGTTGATGCACAGCCTACGGAGGACAAGCCAAATTCTTTTGCTTTTGATATCGCAACGCCCGCAGGCCTATCCTTAAATGAAAATGTTGGGTTCACCGAGTCATTTTTTATGTATAGATTGCTCAAGCCGATCTTCTTGCCAAGCTTTTCTGCCCTAACA